>JAEEVE010000070.1 GCA_016290765.1 Muribaculaceae bacterium | reverse complement strand
ACTCGTTGTTGCTCTCTGCCACGATGTTCTCGTTCTCGGTTGTCGCCATGTTGGCGTTCATGTCTTCCGTACTCATAGTCGTAATGTTTTAAATGTTAAAATGTTTGGTCAATTCAATCAAATGCACTAAATTTGCTTCGTGATTGATTGATGGTGCAAAGTTAATACTATTTGCAATAATAGCAATGACATTTGCAATTAAAAGATTAAATTTTAAGATTGTTTAACTTTGCTGGTTGTCAAATGACATAATTCTTTACGGTATGATAGCACGAATAAAAAAGGTGATTGAGTCTAGCAATCTAACCGATTCTGGATTCGCAGCAAGGTGTGGATTGGTTCAATCCTCGCTATGGTTGCAGCTCAACGGGAAAAGAAAATTGAGCCTTGATACGGTTTTATCTGTACTAAAAGCCTTTCCCGAGATTTCTCCTGCATGGCTTTTGCTTGGAGAAGGTGAAATGCTGAATGAGCAAATGGACGAAAAACAAAAAAAACGCATTGACGGCCTGCTTGATGTGGTGGCCATGCAGCAGGAGACCATCCGCAACCTGATGGATAAAATCAAACAACTTCAAAATAGCTGACTTATGAGGAATATTATATTACTTCTGGTCGTACTTTTTATTGGGACCGTTCAAATGAATGCGCATGTGTTTTTCGGTTGTAAATTTGGGGACACGAAATCTACAGTGTGGGTTAACTTGAAATCTGAGGGTTACGAGGCGAACGAATATAAAGGTAGATTTATGTTGCCAGACGGCGCAGATTTTGCTGGGATTTATTTTGGATACGTTATGTTCACATTCACATCAAACAAATTGAGCGCAGTTTCATTTACTTATGAAGATGATGATTATCAAAGTGTTTTTGATAAGACCATAGAAAGGCTTACACAAAAATATGGCGAAGGCGTTAATGGAAACGGTATGACAATATGGGTGCATGAGTCTACTGGTATCATTTGTGCATTATTAGACAAACCTGGCCGTGAAAAGAAAGGCTTTATGCTTGTCTATAAAGACAACAGTGTCTCAGCTGACGATGAATTGTAAAAACAACTCCGACAACAAAAGATTAAGCATTATGAAAAAGGTATTAGCAATCATTATTGCGCTGCTTCCAATCATTGCGATTGGGCAGACAATAGTAACTCTTGGGACTATAGGTGATGAAAAGGTCTATGTCGTTATGAAGAAGAATTCAAACAAGCCAGACAAAGTGCGCATCCCGATGCAGATAGCAAAATCAGAAGGAAGTGCAGCAACGCTGGATATCAAAATCAAGGACATAAGCAAGTTCCGTGGTGTGATTTTTGAAGCACGCATGAAGTACAAGGAATGGTGCAAGATAGCGGAAGAAAACAATGTGGGCGACTTCTCAAAGGACTTGCCTGTTAATTTCTTCTGGATTGACGGAACATGGCGATTTGGAGATTGGCAGTGGGGGCAGACGAAGCCACACATGGTTTTCTATAAGGAAAACGGACTTTGCAAGGTAAGAATGAGCGCGTATGTGCAAGCTTTCGGTAACCGATACATTAACACTACTATGGTCCGCTATTTTGTTACAGATTACAGCTTCGACGTGCTGCTCGACATACTTTCGCACGACAATATCCAACAGAAACTTGCCGACCAGTCAAACTACGACTTGGAGAAAAAGGAGAGCAATGTCAACTACGACAAACTCTTTAACTGACATTTTTGTTTCCGAATTATTGTCCAAAATTTCACTGGCCAAAAAACACGACCTCACAAACCGCTGAATATCTGCATACTAGACCGACCAAAAAGAGTCTTTTAAGTTTTTTTGCTAATTTTGCAGCAATGATAACGTGAAAGAACGATGAAAAGATTGAAACTTGCTTTGACCATAGTGTTGTTGGTCATGTGCAGCGCCACGGCAGGCGCCTACCAATTGGCTGGCGACCACATTCGCACGTTGTGGGCCGAGAATATCGATGTCAATCAACCCTGGAACGAGTACCCTCGCCCGATGATGCAACGCCAGCAATGGCTCAATCTTAATGGCATGTGGAGCTATGCCATTACCGATAAGCAGACGGCCAAACCTGCCGCATGGCAGGGCGAGATATTGGTGCCGTTCTGTGTTGAGTCGGCATTGTCAGGAGTTGGCAAGTTACTCGACGAGAGCCATGCGCTGTGGTATCGCACCTCTTTTGCTGTTCCTAAGAAGTGGGATAAACGCCAGCGCGTCATGCTCAACTTTGGAGCGGTCGACTGGAGCGCCGAGGTGTGGGTCAACGGCATACGCGTGGGCAGCCACACGGGTGGATACACAGCCTTCAGCTTTGATGTTACCGATGCACTGGTGCGCAAGGGAGATAACGAACTGGTGGTGCGCGTGCTTGATGCAACCGATGTAGGCTATCAGCCCTGTGGCAAGCAGCGCAGCAAGGCGCGTGGCATCTGGTACACCCCGGTGAGCGGCATCTGGCAGACCGTGTGGCTCGAACCCGTGCCGCAGACTCGTATCAAGCGGGTTTACTGCCACCCCGACATCAAAGCGGGAACTGTCGCTGTTGAGACATTGAGCGACCAGTTGGTGGGTACTACCGAGGTACGACTCATCGACAACAAGGGCAAGGTAATGGCCCGGGCTGAGGCTTCGTTATTGCCCGTGCTCACATTGCCGCAACCCGTCAAGTTGTGGACGCCCGATGACCCCAACTTGTATGACATCGAGGTGCTGCTCAAGGACGCCAAGGGAAAAGTGGTGGACCGCGTGCGTTCCTATTTCGCCATGCGTGAGTTTGGCATGGCCCGTGACAGTGAAGGATTCATGCGTTTCACGCTCAACGGTGAGCCCATCTTCCAATTCGGACTCCTGGACCAGGGCTGGTGGCCCGATGGACTTTACACCGCCCCGTCACCTGAAGCACTCTATTACGATATTGACAAGACCCGGCAATGGGGCTTTAATCTCATACGCAAGCATGTCAAGGTAGAGCCTGAATTGTGGTATGCCCACTGCGACCGAGTGGGCATCATCGTGTGGCAAGATATGCCCAGTGGTGACTATGAGTGTGGCCAGCCATGGGACGACTGGGGACACAGCTACTACCGTGGCTCTGTTGTGTGCAAGCGCAGTCAAGAGAGTATCGAAAATTATTATAAGGAATGGGGCGAGATTATTGACCAGTTCGGTGTTTATGGTTGCATTGCTTCGTGGGTGCCCTTCAACGAGGCTTGGGGACAGTTCAATACCTGGAGCGTGGTCAACTGGACCAAGCAGCGCGATTCCTCACGACTAGTCAATCCTGCTAGCGGTGGCAACCTCTATTGCTGTGGCGATATCCTTGATGTGCACAACTATCCCGAGCCCAAGTTCTTCTTCGCCGACCCCGACCGCGTTTTGGTCATGGGCGAGTATGGTGGCATAGGTTATCCTGTGCAAGACCACACTTGGGTCAAGAGCGACCAGAACTGGGGATACATCAAGTTTTCGAGTGCGCAAGATGTGACCGACACCTATATCAAGTATGCCCAGATGCTTATTGACCTGGCACAGAAGCGTGGCTACTCGGGCGCTATATATACCCAGACCACCGACTGTGAGACCGAGGTCAACGGCATCATGACCTATGACCGCCGTGTTGTCAAGATGCAAGAAGACCGCATCGCCACCATCAACCGCCAAGTCATCAAGGCTTTGGGAAACTAAATTCCTTAACTTCTTGAATAATCGTGTTTACTCCTGATAGCTGGCTCAACATTGCCATAAAATCATTCTGCGACTTCCTGTGGGCCTATTTCCTGATAGGCGCACTCGTCCTGTGTGGGCTCTATTTCACCATTCGCACCCGCTTCGTGCAATTCCGCATGGTGCCCGAGATGGTACGGCTGCTAGTCGATGGCGCTGGTAGCAAGAAACATCGCCGCATCTCGTCGTTCCAGGCGTTTGCCGTATCGGTGGCCACGCGCGTGGGCACCGGTAACCTGGCGGGTGTGGCGACAGCCATCGCCATTGGCGGGCCTGGCGCGGTGTTCTGGATGTGGGTTATTGCTATCATCGGTGGTGCAACGGCATTTGTCGAGTCAACCCTGGCGCAGCTTTACAAGCGGCGTGACGGCGAGTCGTTCATTGGCGGGCCTGCCTATTACATTCTCCATGGCATGCACTGTCGATGGCTGTCGGTGGCTTTTGCTGTGCTCATGATACTGACCTTCGGATTGTCCTATAACTCCATCCAGAGCAATACCATCTGCAGTGCCATGTACAATGCTTTTGGGTTTAATAAACTCGTTGTTGGTGTTATACTGGCTGCAGTGGGTACGTTCATCGCTTTTGGTGGCATACGCCGTGTCGCCCACGTGAGCAGTGTCGTGGTGCCCATCATGGCCATCGGCTATTTCATCCTCGCCCTTGTGGTGGTGCTGGTGAATGTCGAGAAGATACCATCTGTGTTCCGTCTGATTATTGACAGTGCATTCGGATTGGAGCAGTTTGCTGGTGGTGCGCTGGGCATCACCATGATGGCGGGAATCAAACGTGGATTGTTCAGCAACGAGGCGGGCGAGGGATCGGCACCCAATGTCGCCGCTACCGCCCATGTCTCACACCCCGTCAAACAAGGATTGGTGCAGGCATTGGGCGTATATACCGACACCTTGCTGGTGTGTTCTTGCACGGCATTTATCATCCTCATCAGCGGACTCTATACTGACCCCTATCTTAATGGCATCGAGCTCACACAGAGTGCATTGCGGAGCGAAGTGGGCAGCATGGGAACCATCTTTATCGCCATTGCCATCTTCCTGTTTGCATTCAGTAGCATCATCGGCAATTACTATTATGGCGAGGCAAATATACGTTTCCTTACCGACAAGCCGTTGGCTATTACCGTCTTCCGTGTCCTATCGGGCACCGTGATGGTACTCTTTGGTGCTGTAGCGAGCCTCGAGTTGGTTTGGAACTTGGGTGACGTGTGCATGGCACTGTTAACTGCATGTAACCTTGTGGGCATCGCCTTCCTGGGACGCTATGCCTTCCGCTTGCTCGATGACTACCGCCGGCAGAAGCATGCTGGCATCAAAAACCCAGTTTTCCACGCATCCACTCTCCCCGAAGTTGCTAACGACATCGACACTTGGAAGGACTAATCACAGCAGCTGGCGGGCGATGGCTGCGCAGGCGGCCGCGTCGGCCAGGGCATGGTGATGGTTGCGCATCTCATAACCGCATGCAGCTGCGACAACATCAAGTTTGTGGCTGGGTAGGTCGCGCATCTTGCGCCGTGAGGCCTGCAGTGTACACAGGAAGGTGTAATCGGGATAATCCATCTGATAACAACGCATCACTGCCTTCAGGCAACTCTCATCGAACGCCTTGTTGTGAGCCACCAGCGGCAAGCCAGCGATGAGGGGTGCCACCTGCGCCCACACGTCGGGGAACAAGGGCGCGTCGTCGGTGTCGTGACGGGTGAGTCCATGCACGCGAGTGCACCAATAGTTGTAGTAGTTGGGCTCGGGTTGAATCAATGAGTAGAATGTGTCGGCCACTACGCCGCCACGAACCACGACAATGCCTACCGAACACACACTTGTCCGTTCACCATTGGCCGTCTCAAAATCTATCGCAGCAAAGTCAGTCATTATTGAATTGTGAATTGAGTATCATCACATGATGAACTGAACTCCACGACCACATCCCGCAACTGTGGTGACATGCGCTCCGACAGGCGTTCGAGAGCAGCGTCCTGCATCCACTGTGGCACACCAAATAGCGCCTCAGCAATGCCGCCCGCAATGCAACCGATGGTGTCGCTGTCGCCGCCTATCGACACGGCGTTTCGCACTGCGTCTTCAAAGTCGGCGGCTTGCAGGGCGCATGCGATGGCCTGGGGCACACTTCCCTGGCACGTGCCGCCATTGCCGGCGTTGTCCAGACCTTGCCAGGAGTAGCGCGGACGAATCTCGTCGATGCTCAGCGACAGGTCATAGCCATAGTCCCGCTCGATGCGTTCTTTGATTTCCTGAACTGAAGCACCATGTCGCGCCAGGAAGATGGCGAGTGCCGTTGCCTGAGCCCCCTTGATGCCCTCAGGGTGATTGTGGGTGCACGCTGCCGAACGCTTGGCCGCCTCGAGTGTTTCCTCCTCGGTCTTGTAGAACCAACCCACTGGGCTTACACGCATCGCGCTGCCGTTGCCGCAGCTGCCGTAGGGCTCGGACATGCCGCGTTTGGCACGCTGTACCCAACTCCAGAATCCAGGGCCATAACTGCCCATCGGGTTAGGGTAGGCCAGTGCGTAGCGCATATAGTAATCTGCAGCCTCACCGCCATGCAGCAGCCAGTCGGCCGTCGCAATGGTCAACACACTGTCATCCGTCGGTTCCATCCGGCCCTGAATGAACTCAAAATCCTTCCTCTTGATGTTGGCAAACTCATAAATCGAGCCCACCATATCTCCAATAATCGCACCTATCATAAGTATTGAATTTAGTATAAAAGAGTCTAGGACCTCTAGTTAATCTAGAGCCTCTAGAATTATTGCAAAGTTAACGCTTTTTCCTGGATGTTCATTGCCCAGGCCGATGTTTTTTCCTATTTTTGCGTAATTAAAAAAGCATTCTATGATGACACAACGACGCTGAACACCGTTCCATCATCAACACCCTGGAACTGAAGCTCCGTATCTTCCGTTTAGATGAATAAGACCACTGGGACCCTATTGTTCTTCTGTCTAATGCTAGCAAAGTAACTCGCCACTGGAGCATATTTTGAACATAACCACAAATTGTGTGTACTAAAAATTTTAAAATAGCACCCGCAGAATGCTAATATTCGGCAATAATTTTGATTATTGCCGAATTTTTGCTCACCTTTGCATTCTAATTGATACTTTTGTTCTTCTGTTCTTATGTCTTAAAACCAGAAGAGTTCTTATGTCTAACAAATGAAACGAATAGCACTATATATCTGTCTGCTGCTGGCGGCGATGGTTGCGCAGGCGCAGATTAATACTGAGCAGGTGATGCGCATTGGGCGCAACTCGCTCTACTTCGAGGACTATGTCCTCTCCATTCAGTACTTCAACCAAGTCATCAAGGCGAAGCCCTTCTTGGCCGAGCCTTATTTCTTCCGCGCTGTGGCGAAGATCAACCTCGAGGACTACCAAGGTGCCGAGGCCGATGCGACGCTCGCCATCGACCGCAACCCGTTTATCGTTGACGCCTATCAGGTGCGTGGCGTGGCGCGGCAGAACCTACATAATTTTGAGGGGGCCATTGCCGACTACGACAAGGGCCTCGAACAGCTGCCCGAGGAGAAGGTGTTCCTCATGAACCGTGCTGTGTGCCATGACGAGCTGAAGAACTTCGACGAGGCGCAGGCCAGCTATGACCGTCTGCTCAAACTCGACCCGAAGAACGATCGTGCCTACTTGGGACTCGCTCACCTGAATCTTGCTCGCAAAGACTCGACTGCCGCACTGCTCAACCTGGCACGAAGCATCGAACTGTCGAAGAACAACGCCAGCGCCTATGTCATGCGCGCCGAGATTGAGATGCGCTCACAACACGACTACGAAGCCGCCCTTGCCGACATGAACGAGGCCATCAAGCTCGAACCGAATTATGCCGGCTATTTCGTCAACCGTGCCTATATGAAATACCACCTCGACGATTACTTTGGTGCCATGGCCGATTATGATTACGCCGTGAGCCTGGACCCCAACAATATGGAGGCGCACTTCAATCGCGCCATGCTGCAGGCCGAGGTGGGCGAAAACAACAAGGCGATTGAGAATTTCTCGAAGGTGCTCAAGAACGACCCGCAGAATTTTATGGCGCTATACAACCGTGCTATGCTCTACATGCGCACGGGGCAGTACCGCAAGGCCATTGCCGACATGGACAAGGTGCTGGAGAAATACCCGAAGTTCGAGGCAGGCTACATGGCGCGTGGCGGTGCTAAGCGGCAGTTGGGTGACCTCAAGGGCGAGAAAGCCGACTATGACCATGCGCTCGCCATCTTCAAGAGCAAGAAGACCCGAGTGAGTGACTTCAACCCTGCCGAGGTCGAGGTGGAGGCAGCCATCCAGCGTGCCAAGGAGCGCGCTGAGATGGGCTTCGTCGACGAGCCTGAGACCCAGGACGAGATTATGGAGCGCTTCAACACCTTGCTCACCGTCGCTCCCGAGAACCCTATCAAGCCTGAGTATGACAACAAGCAGCGCGGACGCATCCAGAACAGCAATGTAGAGGTCGAGCCCGAGCCGATGGTGCTGCTTACCTACTATGTACACGACAACAAACTCAACGGTAACACCTACTATATGCGCGAGGTAGCCGAGGTCAACGACAGCCGCCTGCTGCCTGCCACGCTCTCACTTGCTAGTGGCGACCAGCGTTTGGGTGAACAGGAAATCAACCGTCATTTTGCTAGCATTGAGTATTACAACAGCCTACTGTCGGGCGCCAAACCCCGCGCCGTCGACTACTTTGCTCGCGGCATGGACTACCTGATGGTGCGTGACCCCGATGCTGCCATCGCCGATGCCGACCGTGCCATCGCAACTAGCCCCGAGTTCACCCTGGCCTACTTCCTGCGTGCCAACGCACGTTACATGAAGTACCGCATGGCGCAGAGTGGGGCGGAGACCGATGTTGTTGCCACCACCGATGTCAAGGCGCAAGCAATGCTCCACCAGCGTGAGGATGCCCAAGCGCTGCAGCAGGTGGTCGCCGATCTGGATCAGGTGCTCAAGCGCTCACCCAGGAACGTCTACGCACACTTCGACAAGGGCAACGCTTATATGCTCATGAACGATTACACTGGAGCCATCAGTTCGTTCACCAAAGCTCTCGAGGTCAAGCCCGACTTGGGCGAGGCCTACTACAACCGCGGCCTGATGTACCTCCGTTTGGGCAACAAGGCCCTGGGCGTTGCCGACCTCAGTAAGGCTGGCGAACTCGGCATCCTCCCAAGCTACAACGTCCTCAAGCGCATGACCAAGTAGTGCCGCAAGATTTTTTTTTAAAAAAAGTCTACATCGTGTTGCAATAATGGCCTTCGTTACGTCTGTACATTTGAAAGCGCTTTTCAACTAGCAGAACACAAAAAAACAGACAACAATGAAGAAAATGATAATGACCCTGGCACTGGCGCTCTGCTCCTGCCTGTGGACGATGGCCGAGACCGTCGACGAGTTTGTCAACACGATGAAGAACGACACTACGGTCGAATTTGTTGAGCTCACTCCCGATATGCTCAAACTCATGATAGCCCAGCAAGGTGTGCCCAAAGATGCCGATGCCAAGAAGGCCATCGACATCTTGGAGAAAGTGGCCCACATCGAGATGCTCACAGGCAATTTGCCTGCCGATTCAGCCCCGCTCAAGGCTCGTTTGGCAGCGCTCACTGTCGACGGCTTGGACGAGATGGTCAACACCAATGAGGAGGGCGAACTCACGCGCGTGTGGCTGCAGACCGATGGGCAGAACTGCAAAATGATTCTCGTGGTCAATGCCGACGAGGGCGACCACGACTGGCAAGTAGTGAAATTGCACTGCGACATTGTAATGGACGGTGACTTCAATCTGAATAATCTGATGCATCTCGACTGATGGATACTGCTGAGTTTAAGCAACGTTTCATACCGCTCAATCAGCGCCTCTATCGTGTGGCGTGGGCATTGACCCACAATGTTCAGGATGCCGAGGACTTGGTACAGGATGCCTATTGTCGCATGTGGCGCCGACGCGATGAGTTGTCAAATATTGGCAATGACGAGGCTTATTGCGTGCGTTTGCTCAAGAACCTCTACTGCGACAGGCTGCGTACGGCCAGCGCACGCGCCACTGACATTGGGCCTCCCGATGACTTGGCATTGTCCGCCGATGATGACCAGCAACTTGACATGGAGCGCATCGAGGCAGCTCAGCAAATGCACCAAATCATCAAGCGCCTGCCCGATAATCAACGCATCATCATCACGCGACGCGACTTGCAAGACCAGAAGTTTGCCGATATTGCCACCGAGCTGCACATGGGCGAAGGGACTGTGCGAGTGCTCTTGAGCAGGGCACGACAGAAACTGAAAGAACAACTAAAATCGTGGAACAATGACAACCGAACGAATCAATAAACTGCTACAACGCTATGACGACGGCACCGCAACCGAATCAGAGGAAACCACATTGCGTCAGTTGGCGGCACTGCGACAGCTGCCCAGCAACTGGAACGACTACTTCAGCGCGCTTGACGAGGCTGTTGAGGTGCCAGATGGGATGGAACAGCGTTTGGTCAAGCGCATCGATGCCATGCAGGCTGCCGAGAAATTGAATTGCCGCCAGTGGTGGCGACGTGTCACGGGCATCGCAGCAACTGTGGCCATACTCCTCACAATTGGGTTATATGTCCACAACCAGCGACAGACGCAAGTGCTCCTCGAGCAAGACACCTACACCGATCCGCAAGAGGCCTATAATAAAACCGAACAGGTGCTCACCATGTTTTCTCGCGAACTTAACAAGGGCGACGAGGGTATGCAAGCACTAAAAGAAATGACTCAGAAACTCAATAAAAAATAGCACTATGAAACGCATCATCATCATCGCGCTCGCCATGTTTGTCATGGTCACTGCCAGCGCACAGGAAGCCATCTTCAAGAAATATGCCGGTCATGACGGCGTCAGTGTGGTCAACATCTCCAAGTCGATGCTCGGACTCATGTCGGGTGTCGCTAGCGGGGACAAAAAAGTCAAGGACCTGGCCAACAAACTCGAACGCATTCGCATCCTCACCTGCGAGAATCACAAGCTTGTGGGCAAGGTCAAGAAGGATGCCATGGAGTATGTCGGCAAGAAAGGCTATGAGGAGCTCATGAGTACGCAAGAAGGTGGAGAGATGGTCTACATCCTCC
>JAEEVE010000312.1 GCA_016290765.1 Muribaculaceae bacterium | reverse complement strand
TCAACATGTGGATACTCCTTGTCCTTAAGTACAAATGCGGCAGCGACCACACAAAGGGCATAGGCAATGATTGACGGAAGCACACTGTCTTCGCGCAAGAAGTAGAATAATGGGATGGAAATTAGCAAACCGCCCACGGTGCCACACACCGTCACTCGCGCCAGGCGCTTGAGTTTGGACAGACCTTGCAACACTGCATACTCGCCATTGGTCAGTGCCATGAAAAGCACTGCCACAGCAAGCGCCGCAAAACTCCAAACATGGTCGAAGTCGCCAAAGGTAAAACGGCTCAAAGCCGGCGATATCGCAAGTGTTAGTAATGCTCCACCCATACCTAGCCACAGCGACCATCGGCGCACAACAGTGATGATGCGTGCTATTGATGACTTGTTGCGTTGTTCAACAGCCTGGGAAATATCACGCACACTGCTGTTGCGTACACCAAGATTAGTGGCAGTGTTTATCATCTCCAATGCCTGATTGAACAAGCCAAAGAGACCCACTCCCACAGGACCAATCCACATGGCAACCAGCTTGGTGCGTATTATTGAGCACAGAATGCTCAAGACCTGGACTCCTCCAAAGAGGCCCATCGCCTTGAGAATCACCCTTGACATACCACCACGACTGCTGATTGAGTCTTTCATTTTTTCAGGTCAATGCTATATGTATTATAAACAATTCCCCGGCCGCCCATTCTTGACTTCTGACGCACCAGCCCCTCGTTGAGGTAGCGGCCATGGTCCTCATTTGAAATTCCAAAATCAAAATATCTGAAACCAGCCTCAGTAGCCTCTTTTATCAAGTAGTCAAAAAGCAGCGATAGAGCTTTTACGGAACGCCCCTCGGCTGTTGATGCGATGTATTGGCAATGAGCCACTTCCTCTCCACAAAGATACATCACTACACCTGCAACGATTGTGCCATCGAGTGTGGCAGTATAGAGTTTTATATTCTCGGGGAAACGCAATTTAAGCAGTTTTATTTCATCCACAGTATGAACCGGTAAAGTGGAGTAACGCTCTTGAAGCAAGCTACCGAGAACTTGCCAATAGCCATCCCAGTCATCACTCTCACCCACTTCTACGCCACTCTTTCGTGCCACATTCACGTTGCCACGATTGCCACGGTCGAAGGCTATGGGTTCATCTAGGTCAATCGTCGTTGAAATATTGCTCTCGGCAAGCTTTGCACCCCTGCTGAAGATGGCATAGAGATCTTCCTCCGCAGGATAGCGGTGATAGATGTGAGGCACCGGTTTATATACGATGTGGATTATGCCATGCTCTCGCAGAACTTCAACAGTCTGCTCCCATATCTCAAGCATAACGGTGACATCAAAGTGAAGCCGTGGCAACAGCCAGCCCCCATAGGTCAGTCCTCGATGGCTGAATAAGGTGTTCCCCTCACGACATGCCGGCATCACCGCAATAATTCGGTTATCATCACGTGCCACTAGCGAGAAGTCGGTAAACCTATCGCTATGGTAGTCCATATAGTCTCGCAGATGCAGGAAGGTGCCGTTGCGCGAGAGTTTAACCATTTTGTCCCACTCGGCTTTATCGCCCGGTTGATATGTCGTTACTGTCATCATCATTTCCCAACGCTAAACAGCGTCATAATGTCCTTGCCCTCAATGCGCTTATACTTGGTGGGTGTCTTAGTGTCGATAGTGAAGGCTTCATTGAATTTTACGTCTTTGTATTCCATCAACAGTTCAAAAGCCTTGCCGCCTATGACCGTCGACACCTTGACCGATGTTGCCACTTTTCCGGCAACGGTACCTTCTATGTCATCATAAACAACACCACAAGTCGCAGCCGAGCCCCCATTGGTTGGATGTACGTCAAGCGAGACTATGTTGCAATTGCTATCATAGCTGAAACAGTAGTCAAAACCATTATACTGTGTCGCTGGTTTCAACAGCACTTTTCCGTCTTTAATCTCAGTAGTGAAGTCATCTTTGAGGCTCTGTGTGAGCGAACCTTTTCCCAGTTCGAATGCACGCCCCAGAAAGATATCCTGCAGATTCTCGACGGTTACTGGCACGCCATTGGTAAGCAACGACGCTTTCTCAAGCACATAGCGCTTGTGTACCTTATCAACCAGTAGTATCGAGTCTCCGCTAATCACCATCT
>JAEEVE010000311.1 GCA_016290765.1 Muribaculaceae bacterium | reverse complement strand
ATGGCAAGGGCGACCTTGCGGGCAAACGCCCACAGTCCCTGATACTCCTCGTCGGTGAGGTCCATCATGTAATCTACTTCATGCTTGGGTATGACGAGTGTATGGCCCTTGGCCATGGGAGCGATGTCGAGGAATGCATAGTAGTTCTCGTCCTCGGCAACCTTGTAGCTGGGAATCTCACCAGCAACGATTCTGCTGAAAATAGAAGCCATCGTTATATCTAATTCATAATTAATAATTCATAATCTCATCCCTGTGGTCAAACTTCCACATCCCACTCATTGTTAGAGGGGTAACTAGTTAGATGGCGATGTCGAGTATTTCGAACTTCATCTTACCAGCAGGCGCCTGCACGTCGACAACCTCACCCACCTTGTGCCCTAGCAAACCCTTGGCTATGGGTGTGGTAATTGATATCTTACCCTCGCGCAAGTTGGCCTCGGTCTCGGTGACGATGGTATAGGTCATCTGCATGCCGTTTGCCACGTTCTTGATGGTGACGCGGTTAAGCAACTGCACTTCATCGGTGCTAATTTTGCTCTCGTCGATGATGCGTGCACCGGCAATGAGGTTTTTCAGTTCTGCAATCTTTGCTTCGAGCAGTCCTTGGCGCTCCTTGGCGGCATCATACTCAGCGTTCTCCGAGAGGTCACCTTTGTCTCTTGCCTCTCGGATAGCGTTGATCACCTCGGGACGCTCAATGTTCTCCAGATGGTCTAGTTCAGCCATTTTCTTATCGTAACCCTCTTGGGTCATGTAAACAATAGCCATGCTTTCTTTATTTTCTTTTAGTAAAAAAATTGAAGAATCCCGTTGCTTACGCCAGGATCCCCCGTGATTGTTCTCAAATGTTTTAGTGGGACAAAGGTACTATGTTTTTTATAATCTGCAAAATTTCAGTGGCATCAGTGTGTTAAATTTTAGGATTATTAACCTAATTGCGCCACTGCTTAACGAGTTGTAAGGCGCTCATGGTCAAGCTGAGAATGGTTATAGCCACGGCCAGCGCTAGCCATCCCACATCTACAGTCACCACTACAGCCATTGCTACCACCAGAGCCCACATCCAGTTGGCGACACTGCCCATCGACAGAGACAAATGATAATGGCGGAAGTAGACCAAGGCAATTATGATTGTATAGACCACATACCACACTAGGAACGACAGGCCCAAGCCAGTGATGCCCCACCATCGGTAGAACAAAATGTTCAATATCAGTCCCACGGCGGCGCTGACCGACTCGGTGACAACATAGGTCTTGCCGTCACCTCGAGCAAGGATAACAAATGCCATGCACCATGACAGGGCGCGCATGATCGTACCCACCATGCCCCACGACACCATCGCCTCAATGACTGAGAACTCCTGGCTATAGAGCAGCCAAATTACTGGCCCTCGCAATAGCACGAACAGTGCCACTACTGGAGCCAAAACGAGCATGGCAACACTTACCTCTTGCGAGACCGACTCGCGCAGCTGCAGGCGGTCACTTGCCACCTGCGCCAGCCGTGGGTAGTACTCCATGCCCAAGGCGGTAAGAATCAGCCCCGTGTATTTATTTATTAAGGTATAGCCAGCCTGGTAGTGGCCCACAACGGCCGTGCCTGCCTCCTGGTTGAGCCAGGCGTTGAAGACATAACCAGCAAGGATGGTGACAAAGTTGCCCACAGTCATGTAGATGCCCAACCGCACAAAGCCTTGCCCCATGTCGACCGTGTCGCGCCGCGAGACCTCGGTGGCAGGGAACTCCTTATTGCGCATCAACCACATCATCAATGCGTTGCAGGCTGCATAGGCGATAATTGACGGCAATACACTGCGCTCGCGCAACCAATAGAACAACGGGATGGAAATGAGTAGCCCCAGCAATGTGCCGCTGACGCTGGCGCGTGCCAACCGCTTGAGTCGACGCGAGCCTTGCAGCACAGCCTGTTCGCCGTTGCTGATGGCCATCAGCAAAACGGCGATGCTCAAAGCCACAAACCCCCACATTTGGTCTTGTGTACCAAAGGTGACTTGGCTCAACAATGGTGATAACAACAAGGTGAGCAAAGCACCGCCCAGTCCCAGCCACAACGACCATCGGCGCACCACGACGTTAATGCGCGAGATGAGTGGTCGGTCGTCACCAACGACACC
>JAEEVE010000069.1 GCA_016290765.1 Muribaculaceae bacterium | reverse complement strand
CCACCGCCGCCCCCCCCGCCGCCACGGTGCCCACGGCTGTAGCCGATAGGGCCCAGTTCATCACCACACTCACGGAAATCCTTGGGGAAGACGAACTTGGTGGACTGGTTATAAGGCAGTTGGCTGTCGGCATAGACGCTCTTCATAAATAGTCCCAAAATGGGCAGTGCCGCCTCGGCACCCTGTCCCATAGCCGTGCTCACAAAGTGGATGAAGCGTTCCTCACCACCGACCCATACGCCAGTGACCAATTCGGGCGTGAATCCCATGAACCAACCGTCACTGTTGAAGTTGGTGGTTCCCGTCTTGCCGCCCATCTCGGCCTTGATGCCATATTGCGAACGCAGTCTTGCGCCCGTACCATGGTCAACGACACTCATGAGCATCGACAACATCTTCAGGTAGGTGTCCTCGCTCATAATTTCGGTCTGCTGGGCATTAAACTCAGCCACCACATTTCCCTTGTTGTCGCAGATGCGCGTGACGTAGATAGGCTCGACGCGCATACCACCGTTAGCAAAGGCCGAATAGGCTGCCACCATCTCGCGCACAGTAATTTCGCTAATACCCAGACTGAGCGACGGCACCTCTTCTAGATGGCTTGATATGCCAAAGGAGTGCATCCACTTGGCCAGCTCGGAGGGTGAATAAACAGGATATCCGCGTTCCTCAATCCAGTTGGGTCGAGTGCCGCGCATGAATCCCGCTGAGATCGAGTTGGTCGAGTGGGTCAATGCCTGCTTGAGAGTCATCGTTCCACCCACCCCCTTAGGATTCCACAGCTCGTTGTACCAGTGGATATTAGGCGCTCCACCCGGTCGCATCGAGCAGGGAGTGAGTCCAAAGTCGTTGATTGCCTTAGAGTAAACAAATGGTTTGACGGTCGAACCAATCTGGCGTCGACCCGTCGACACCATGTCATACTTGAAGAATCGGAAGTCGGGTCCGCCCACATAGGCCTTTACATGGCCTGTGACAGGATCCATCGACATCATAGCGCACCGCAGGAACGACTTGGTGTAGAGCAACGAGTCGTAGGGAGTCATCGTTGTCTCATAGTCGCCGTCGTAGCTAAAGAGCTTCATCTGAGTAGGCGTGCGGAAATTGCTCATGATCTCGTTCTCACTCTTGCCCTCCTTTTTGAGCACGCGATAACGCTCACTACGCTTGATGGCGTTGTTGATGAGTGCCTGTTTGCCCGCTGCACTGAGCTCAGCTCGGTTGTTGGTATAGGGATTCTTGGTGCCACCGCGCTCACGCAGGAATGCTGGTTGCAGCGTCTTGCTCATGTGTTGCTTAACTGCTTTCTCGGCATAGCCCTGCATGCGCTCGTCGATAGTAGTGTAAATCTTGAGCCCATCGCTGTAGATGTCATAGTGCGACCCGTCGGCCTTGGTATTCTTCTGGCACCAACCGTATAGCGGGTTCACCTCCCAGGCTGTGGAGTCATCGACATAGGCCTGTCGGTTCCACGAGGGATAGTTTTTGGGGTCTGGCTTCTTGGCGGTCATCACACGTCGCAGCTCCTCACGGAAGTAGGGAGCCAGACCGTCGTTGTGATCCACCTTGTGGTAACTGAGCACGAGGGGGGTCTGCTTGACAGCATCGCAGTCGGCTTGACTGATATAACCTTCCTTGGCCATCTGGTCCAAGACCACATTGCGGCGCTCGCGGGTTCGCTCGGCATGACGCAAGGGGTTATAATAGCTGGGGTTCTTGCACATGCCCACCAGTGTTGCCGACTCCTGCAGGTTGAGCTGCGAGGGATCCTTGCCAAAGTAGACCATCGCCGCCGTCTTGATGCCCACAGCATTATTCAAGAAGTCAAACTGGTTGAAGTACATCTTGATAATCTCGTCCTTGGTATAGTAACGCTCCAATTTCACAGCAATGACCCACTCAATGGGTTTCTGCAGTGCGCGCTCAAAGATGTTGCTCGACTCGGGCGAGTAAAGCTGTTTGGCCAGCTGCTGCGTGATGGTCGAGCCACCACCAGCACTCTTTTGCCCCATGATGACGCGCTTGACAATGGCTCGCCCGATGGCCTTGACATCGATTCCCGAGTGATCCTCAAATCGGGCATCTTCGGTAGCGACCAACGCATCGTGCAAGTGCGGCGACAACTGGTCAAAATCGACATAGACACGGTTACCCTTGCTGCGGTAGTATCGTCCCATCTCCTCGCCGCCAGCGGCATAGATGGTCGAGGCAAACTTGTCGGTGGGGTTCTTCAACTGGTCAATCTCGGGCATATAGCCAATGATACCGTTGTAGATGAGGATGAACAGCAGCAGCACGAACGCAGCAACACCACCAAAGATCATCCACATACGTTTCACAATCTTGGCATTGTGTTTGGCCCGTTCAGCCTTGTTTTTGTATTTCTTACCCATAATCGAGTGAATTAGTCGTTACGTAGTTAGCCAATATCGGTAATAAAGCGCAAATATACGACTAAATATGGAAATAAGCACAAAGAAACCCAAAAATTTTCGGTTTAAAGGATTTTTTTGGTATCTTTGCGGTCAGCTACATGTTTTCAATGAATGAATGCGATATGAAACAAAACTGGAGACCGGGAAACATGATTTACCCCCTGCCGGCGTTGCTGGTAAGCTGCGGGGCAAGCGCCGAAGACTATAACATGCTCACTGCAGCGTGGACCGGTACGCTGTGCAGCGACCCCGTGATGTGCTATGTGTCAATTCGTCCCGAGCGACACAGCCACCACCTGATAGAGCGCGACATGGCATTCACGCTGAACTTGACCAACCGTGCCCTGGCGCGTGCCACCGACTGGTGCGGCGTGCGCAGTGGCCGTGACTGCGACAAGTGGGCCGAGATGGGGCTCACGCCTGTTCCGGGTGTGACGGTGTGCTCGCCTTATATCAAGGAAGCGCCCGTGAGCCTTGAGTGCCAGGTAAAGGACATCTTGCGCCTGGGCAGTCACGACATGTTCATCGCCCAGGTGCTCAACGTCATCGTCGACGACGAGTATCTGGACCCCGAGACTGGCCGGCTGGACTTGAAGAAGGCCGACCTGATCACCTATTGTCACGGACACTACTACAGCCTGGGCGAGGAACTGGGCCACTTTGGGTGGACGGTGAAGAAGAAGTAGTCCAAGCCCCCATCCCCCTAAAAGGGAACAAAAATACTCTTATTTCATAATTCTCAAAAAATTATGAATGATGAATGATGAATTCTGAATTAAAAGTGCTACCTTTGCGGCGAAATTTGAAATTCAAACCTTTTAATAACATAAAACAAGACATGGAAAGAGATCAAGTATTGTTCAACATCATCGAGAAAGAGCATCAGCGTCAGTTGCACGGCATCGAGCTGATCGCCAGCGAGAACTTCGTCAGCGAGCAGGTGATGCAGGCTATGGGCAGCTGCCTGACCAACAAGTATGCTGAGGGCTATCCTGGCCACCGTTATTATGGAGGCTGCCAGTGTGTCGACGAGGCCGAGAACCTGGCCATCGACCGCATCAAACAGCTGTTCGGCGCCGAGTATGCTAACGTGCAGCCCCACTCGGGTGCACAGGCCAACATGGCCGTGTTCATGGCATGCCTGAAGCCTGGCGACAAATTCATGGGTCTGAACCTGGCTCATGGCGGTCACCTGTCGCACGGCAGCCCAGTGAATTTCTCAGGTCTGGTGTTCCAACAGTGCGAGTACAATGTTCGCCCCGACACCAACGAGGTGGACTATGACATGATGGAGGAGGTTGCTTTGCGTGAGCATCCAAAGTTGATCGTGGGTGGTGCTAGCGCCTACAGCCGCGAGTGGGATTATGCCCGCATGCGCGCCATCGCCGACAAGGTGGGTGCCCTGTTGATGATCGACATGGCTCACCCCGCTGGCCTCATTGCCGCCGGTCTGCTCAACAACCCGTTGAAGTATGCCCACATCGTCACTTCGACAACCCACAAGACCCTGCGCGGTCCTCGTGGCGGTATCATCCTGCTGGGCAAGGACTTTGACAATCCTTGGGGCAAGACTACCAAGAAGGGCGTGATTCGCAAGATGTCATCACTGCTCGACAGCGCTGTGTTCCCTGGTGTGCAGGGTGGTCCGCTCGAGCATGTCATCGCCGCTAAGGCTGTGGCCTTTGGCGAGGCATTGACCCCGGCCTTCAAGGAGTACCAAATCCAGGTGAAGAAGAACGCACAGGCACTGGCACAGGCTCTGGTCGACAAAGGTTACAAGATCTGTACGGGCGGCACCGATAACCACAGCATGCTGGTTGACTTGCGCACCAAGTTCCCCGAGCTGACGGGTAAGCTGGCTGAGCAGGCCCTGGTGGCAGCCGACATCACCGCCAACAAGAACATGGTTCCGTTCGACGACCGTTCTGCCTTCCAAACCAGCGGTCTGCGTCTGGGCACTCCGGCCATCACCACGCGTGGTGCCAAGGAGCCGCTGATGGGTGAGATTGCCGAGCTCATCGACACCGTGCTTCACGCTCCCGAGGACGAGCAAGTGATTGCTACCGTTCGCGCCAAGGTCAACGACATCATGAAGGATTACCCGATGTTCGCTTGGTAACCTAAACCTCACACACGTCGCCTTCTTGAAAGGTGAGGAAAATAATGGTCGCCGCAGTCAGTTGTGGCGACCATTATTTGTTAAATAGGGTTAAATATTAGGATAATTTCTCCATTCACGATTCTCAATTCTCAATTAAGTTGTACTTTTGCACCCGCATTTTTCCAAAAGGCACGATTAAGTGTGGCGCACGGGTGCGCTGCCGCCGTATGGGCCAAACATTGTAACCACATTATTATAATGTACGCAATTGTAGAGATTCAGGGACAACAGTTCCGTGCCGAGGCTGGCAAGAAGTTGTATGTCCACCACTTGACCAACGACGTCAAGGAGGGTGACACTGTCGAGTTTGACAAAGTTCTCCTGATTGACGCTGATGGCGCAGTGAAGGTTGGCGCTCCCACCGTAGAGGGCGCAAAGGTTGTTTGCGAGGTGAAGGCTCCCCTCGTGAAAGGTGAACACGTGATTGTCTTCAAGAAGAAGCGTCGCAAAGGCTATCGCCGCTTGAATGGCCACCGCCAGCAGTTCACTCAACTTGAGATCAAGGAAGTCATTGCTTAACCCCTAAAAATTGTATCGATTATGGCACATAAAAAAGGTGTAGGTAGTTCGAAGAACGGCCGCGAGAGCGAGAGCAAACGTCTCGGCGTGAAGATTTTTGGAGGTCAATTTGCAAAGGCCGGTAACATCATCCGCCGCCAGCGTGGCACCGTCCACCGCCCTGGTTTGAACGTGGGCATGGGCCGCGACCACACGCTGTATGCGCTGATTGACGGCACCGTTCAGTTCCAGCACCGCGCCGGTCACACGTATATCAACGTGCTGCCCGTTGCCGCCGAGGAGCAGAACTAATCCCATTTAACTGCGGATTACGCGACCCGTCCTTGAGACGGATGGGACAGCTTGCAAAATGAGCAAGAAATAATGGCGATTTTGGGTGATACACCTGAAATCGCTATTATTTTTTGTTTTTTAGCAAAAAAAAATCTGAAAAGTTTTGCTATAAAAAAAAAATCCTCTACTTTTGTAGACTGAAATCGAAGACAAATCATTTTTATAAATCATTTTTATTATGAAAAAAACTATCTTGAAATCGCTGTTGCTGGGCGTAGCCGCCCTCACAGCAATGACTGCCTCGGCCAATTTAGTATTCGAAGTGGCAGATGTTGAGGTTGTACCTGGAGGCGACTCAAAAAACGTGGCAATTTTTGTTACGCATGAGAAGGCCTTTAGTGCCATTGAGCTTCACTTTGCACTGATTGACGGTATCACTTTCACAGCAATTAAACCGACAACTGCAAACCAGTCCGACTGGCCGACACATTCTTACTATGACAGTGAAGAAGAGGCAACAATCACTGAGGGAATTGGCAATTTGGCCGATAACACCGACCTTGCAGCGAACGAATACAAGGTCATCGTGAACTGCCAAGCAAATAACGATGAGGGCGTTGTCGGCTACTGGCCAGCAGGAAGAACTTGTGTTTGCCGCATCACAATCAAAGCCGATGCCGACTTCACCGGTGCTCCTCTCCACTTGAACTATGCCAAGTCTGACTATTCAGACCCCACTCCGGGTGCTCCTGAGACTGCAATAGAAGAGGCTTCTAATGTAGATCTTTGCCAAATCACTGTTCCTGTTGCCGCTACTCCGCTTGCCACTATCGTAGCCGAGGGTGTTGACAACACTGAGTATACGGTTGCCGACGCTCTGCACATTGCTGCCAAGGCTCCAAATTGTGTATTCGTTACCGACGGCCAGGGCAACTGGATGAAGGTTGCTGCCGAGGGTGAAATCTTGGCCGACCTGCTTGCATGGGACGACATTAAGGCTAACACACTGGTTGGTACTTTGAGCGAGGCTAACTGCAACCAAACGCTGACCGTGACCAAGGCTGCCACCGAGGCCACTGCTCCGGTTACCGCTGAACTCAACGCTTGGAATTTGGCTCAGGATAATCCTGCTGGCGCACAATACCACTTTGCTCCGAAGACCAACGAGGTTATCAAACTGACAGGCTACTGGTTCGACGGCGCATTCCGCGGCTACGCCAACAACACTGGCCAAAGCGCAACTGCCGACATGAGCTGGTGCACTTCTAACACCGCAATGGTCAATGGCCAACTGTACAAGGATGTTGTGAGCGTCGTTCAACTCAAGGCTCCTTGGGATAATGGTACTAAGGTTGCTGCTGACGACGAGCTGGCATTCCAGAACTACAAAGTTTACCCGATTAGCGTTGAGGATGACAACGTTGTAACCGGTGTTGAGACCCTGAATGGCGACAAGAGCATTGTGAGCGTACAGTATGTCAACGTTGCAGGCCAGGTTGCCAACACTCCGTTCAACGGTGTGAACATGGTTGTCACTCGCTATGCCGATGGCAGCACCGTGACCACCAAGGTAATCAAGTAAACATAACCCATTCTCTACTATTCATGAGCAAAATCATGCCAATAGTAGCCCTAATAGCACTGGCCCCGTGGGCCAGTGCTATTGAGGTTACTACGACCCCTGGCCAGTTGTCGAGCCAGCTGGACGACACGAGCGTGACCGAACTCACCGTAAGCGGTGAGATGGATGCCCGCGACTTCCAGTTTATCGCCAATGAGCTATCCTCCCTGACATCGATCGACCTGAGCGGTGTCACCATTGTCGCGTATGATGACACAGAGCATAAGTTGCTAGGCACAGGCCGCAGCTATGAGGCTGGCACGCTGCCACATTCCATGCTCATGGGCATGAAGTTGGAACACATCGTGCTGCCGGGCTCGTTACTTGCCATCGGAGAAGCTGCGCTGGCCGGCTGCGACAATCTGACTGAAGTCACATTCCCTGCGACCTTAACTACCATTGGTGATTATGCCTTCAGCGGTTCTGGTCTAGAGAGTGTAACTATTCCAGCGACAGTGACCAGCATTGGGAAAGGTGCGTTCGCTCACTGCTCCGCATTGCTTCAAGCTAGTGTCTCCTCGTCGCTCATCGGCGTCCATGCTTTCCTGGGCGACTATCAACTGCAATCACTACAGTTGGGCCAAGAGGTGACACGCATTGGTACTGAAGCATTTCACGGCACTGGCATCCAGTCGCTGGACGCCACCACCGCTGTTGCGCTCGATAGTGTAGGCAGCTGGGCCGTCGCAAGCACGCCAATGACAAGTGTGTCGTTACCACCATCGGTGACACAACTGGGAGAAGGTGTGTTTTTTGGCACCACACAGTTGGCATCCGCCTTACTGCCTGCATCGCTGGAGTCAATCCCAGACTACGCCTTTGCCAGTGGCAGTCAAGTGCTAAGCGACACACTGTTGCGCGAGGGGCTGACTGCAATAGGCGAGTATGCGTTCTATAACTGGGACAACACGCGCTACTTCTATATCCCCAGCACAGTAACCCATATGGGCAGTCGTGCCATGGCTGGCATGATCGGCCTTGAGAAGATCGATGTGGCAGCCAACACGCCGCCCGCACTAGGCGAAGAGGTTTGGGCTGGCGTTGACCAACCTGCAGTCAAGTTGGGTGTCCCCAGCAATGATGTCATCGAGCTGTATGAGTCGGCCGAACAATGGAAGGAGTTCTACATCATGCGGTACTACCTCCTGGGCGATGTTGATGGCAACGGCATTGTTGACGTGACTGACATCAACCTGATGGTCAATTACATGCTGGGCAAGAATCCCGAAGTGTTTATCTTTCCCGCTGGTGACATCGACGGCAACGGCACGATCGACGTGAGCGACGTTAACGGTGCCGTCAACATCATCCTGGGCAAGGTGGGCGAGACTACCATCCAGCGTGTCAAGCGTCATGGCAATCGTCCAGTGCTCACGACCGACGACCTATTGAACATCGAGCCCCTGAGTGTCCAGGTGGGTGAGATCCGCACACTCGACATATTCCTGTTGAATAGTCAGGACTACAGCGCGATGCAATTTGACATCACGTTGCCTGCTGGCATGGAGATTGTCGATGGTTCAATCACTTCTACCTCCCGCTCAGCGCATCACTCTCAGTTGATGCGCACATCAGGATCGACAACGCGCATCTTGAGCTACACGCCAAGAGACGTGAACTACACCAACAACGATGACGCCATCTTGCGACTGCGCATTCGTGTAACCGATGAGGTCGCTACAGGCGCAAGCATCTTGTTGAACAATGTGGTTCTGTGCCACGACAACATGAGTTACCATGCCCCCGAGAGCAGTGTGCCCATTGACAACACCACGGGTGTCGACAACCTGACTCAAGACTCCAGCCGCGCCTACGCAACTGGCTCGACGCTGGTAGTTGAGGCAAACGAGGCAACCGCTGTGCAGGTGGTGAGCCTGAACGGCATTGTACGCTGGCTGAACGTGCCTCAAGGCCGCAGCGAGTGGAACGACCTGCCGGGCGGCGTCTATATAGTGCGCCTGCTGGGCAAGAGCTACAAAGTATCGCTGCAGTAAGTCGTAGCGTGACACGACATGACAACAGCCGCCTGGTCAAATCGCCAGACGGCTGTTTTGCTGTAGCAAAGATTAAATCAAACAACAAAAACAAATCTGAAGAAAGTCAGAATCAACTTGTTTTTATTGTTTGATTTCATTTATCGGTTCGGGAAGATCAGTTTTTTGGGGGATGGTCTACTTTTTTAGGCCATTCCTTCGCTGTTTGCAAATAATTCACTATCTTTGTCGTTTAAAATAAAAACGATTCAAATCATGCGACAAATACTTCTAGTCATATTGGCACTATGCATGTCAACACTGGCTTCGGCACTCAGTGTGACCAAATGCGAGGCCGGAAAATTGCAACAACTCGTAGATGACTGCAGCATTACCCAACTGGAGGTGAGTGGCTATATAGATGCCCGCGACTTCAGATTCATTGCCGACTCGCTGCGTCACCTGACCGTCCTGGACCTGGGCAACACGCAAATCAAGTCATACAAAGGCGAAACGTTGTTTGCCAACATCAATGAGTATGCTGACAACGAGGTACCTTCTCTGGCACTAGCCAGCATGCTGCAGTTGACCCACTGTGTCCTTCCTAGCAGTGCTACTCGCTTGGGCAACGGCAGTTTTGCTGGATGCACTCAGCTCAAGCAAGTGGAGTTGGGTAACAGCATGTCGCACATCGGCGACTTTGCCTTCAGTGGTTGTGCACAACTAGAGTCTCTGTTTGTGCCTGGTTCATTGTGTCACATTGGGGAAGGTGCGTTCAGCAACTGCCAATCGCTGGTATCCATCGAGTTAATGCCAGTCACGCCCGGCAACGATGTCACTACAATGTCATCACACCTTCACATTGGTTACCGCGCATTTGCCAACTGCCCCAGCCTGAGCGTGGTAGAGCTGGGTAACCTAGTGAACGAACTTGGCGACGAAACCTTTGCTGCATCGGGACTTGAGACTATCAACATGAGCAGTCAAAGCCAATTGACAACCCTCCCTGCCTGGAGCCTCTCAGACACACCAGTGCAACAAGTTGTCCTGCCCCCAAATGTGCAAACCATCGGCGACGGTGCCCTCATGGGTGCAGAGAATCTATCACAACTGACGCTGCCAGCTACTGTCAACTATATTGGCTCACACGCAATGGCCTACATGACCGGACTCACTCAGCTAGAGAGCAAAGCCACCGAGGTGCCCGAGCTAGGCGACAGTGTGTGGTATGGTGTTGATCAGAGCACTGTCAGGCTCAAAGTAAGCCCTCAAAGTCTGGCCGACTATCGTGCTGCAGCCCAGTGGTGCAACTTCATGATTAACGCACTGCCACGCGGTGACGTCAATGCCGATGGCCAGGTTGACATCGCTGATGTCAACATCGTTATCAATCTTATGCTCGGTAAAGACGATCCTGACAATTATGATGGCCGCGCCTACCTCACCGAGGGAGATACCGTCGTCGACATCGCTGATGTCAATGCCGCTATCAACTTGATGCTGGGCCGCATACGCGCCCTGCGCCTCGCCGCACAACAGGCAGCACAGGCTCACCCTTAATCGTATCGCCCCATGCGCAGACTCAACCTCACGATAGCCTTGATATTGATGGCTTTGATTGCTCGAGCTGTCACTTTGCATTGTGAACCTGGCAAACTAGGCTCGCAGCTCAACGGCAACGATGTGTCTGAGCTGACGCTTACTGGCAAGATGGACGCCCGCGACTTCCGTACCCTTGCCGACCGCCTTCGTGGGCTGAAAACACTAAATTTATATGGTGTAGAAGTGGTGGCCTATGCTGCAGACAAGGCTCTGTTCGCGAATGTGTACCAGTATCGTGCCCATGAGATTCCCACCCTGTCGTTTGCCGACATGCAACAGTTGACGCGACTTACCCTGCCCTGGCGCGTAACCAGCCTGGGTGAAGGTGCTGTAGCGGCATGTACCAGTCTCACCGAAGTTACCCTGCCCAAGAACCTCACGCAACTGGGCAATTATGCGTTTGCCGGCTGCACAGCGCTGCAGACAGTGGCATTGCCTAATATGCTCGTTGAGATTGGCGAGGGAGCGTTCGCCCACTGCACCTCGCTC
>JAEEVE010000068.1 GCA_016290765.1 Muribaculaceae bacterium | reverse complement strand
GAAGTAGTGGCAACGGTCGCTGGCCTGGATGGCTGCAGGATAGTCTTGGCTCGAGGGAATGAAGCTCATGTTCTCAAAGGCAAGGTGTGCCGTATTGACGGCATAGACCATACCTTTCTTATAATAGGTCGAGCCAGGGACATACTCAACAACGCCCGAGCCCTTGATCACCACATTGTCGCGGTTACCGCTCTTGCTGACAAACACGATGTTGTGCTCGGCGCTCGTGCCGGCAATGTTCTCGATGGTGATGTTCTCGGCATAGTTGCCATCCTCCACCTCAAAACGCACGGGGCCGTCCACACCGATACTCATGGCCTGGATGGCGGTGGCAAAGGTGGAATAGTCGGCATCGTTGCTGGTGCCGATGGTGTAGGTGCCGTGGAAACCAGCCTTGATCTCACGCTCAGCGCTGGTAGCCTCAACCACGGTGGTGTCGACACCGCCCGTGAGTGAGACAAAGGTGGCGCCCACGTTCTCGCCAGGCACAGCCTCGTCCTTGAGGTCGTAGGCCAGCCAAAGATAATAGTTGCCGTTCTGGGTCAACTCCAGAGGCTGCTCGGCAGTAAATGTCAGTTCCTCGCCTACTGTTGCCGTGGCAAACAGGTCGTTGGCGGCAAAGCCGTCGGCAGTACCCGTGTAATAGAGTTTTGCAGCGGCGATGTGCTCAACACCGGTGGCGTTGAACTTCAGGTTGTTGATGCTTACCTTGTTGTTGTCGTGAGCGACCACAAGTTCCACCTTGTTGATGGGGTTGTCCTGCGAACCACGGATGACGGCCTCGGCCGTTGCTGCACTCGCTTTGATGCTGTCGAGCGTCAGTGCCTTGTACTCGTGCAGATAAACCTCTATCTCCCAACCAGAGGTCTGCGAGGCGTAGCTCGAGTTGCTGGTGGTGAAATGGATGGTCAGCGTGCCGTCCTCGGCGCGCGAAACAAGGTGGTCAGGACCGTAGGTGGCATAGTAAGGCGACGAGGTGCCGTTGGTGGTCACCAGTGCGGCATCATTGACCTCGCGGCCGTTGTACACGTTAAACTTGTTATAAGTTGACGAACCAATACCAAACTGGATGGCGTTGATCTCAATGCCGCAATTCTCCACACCGGGCACAAAGGTGATGGTGCCATCAAAGCCGGCGCTGAAGTTGGCATCAGGGCCTCCGTCGTCATAGAAACGGATGGGCTTGGTAACCGTCACCACATTTACGCCAGGTTGCATGATAAGCATAGCCTTGGTCACACGGCTACCGTCGGGATTGCCATTCTCCACAGCCTGATTGCCGTCGGCAAACTGCAACTCGGTCAAGGCGGCATCGATAGTCACCTCGGCATCGGCATCCTGCTTGACGTCGACCTGCACCCAGAAGCGGTTAGGGCCTTCGGCCAAGGTTTTCTCGCCAGTAATGACGAGTTCAGGAGTCACTTGGGTAGCACTGCCAAACTCAACAGCATTGTCCAGTGTCTGCTCAGCTCCGCTATAGAGTACTTTCACGCGGTCGATGGCCTCAACACCCGTCATGTTGAGCTTGATGCCCGTCAGGGTCTTGGAAGTCAAGGTTCCTTCGGTCTCCACATTAAAGTCAATGAGCGGTGCATCGGTGGTTCCCACGGCGAGGATGGCACTGCTGGTCTGATTAACGGTGACCCCACTTACGCTCATAGCATGGTTCTCAAACGGACGCACCGTTGCCATCCAACCCGTTCCGGCATAGTAACTGCTGGTGGTCTTGGGGTTGAAACGAATGGTCAGCGAGCCGTCGGCACTGGTCGAGCGAATCTTCTTGCCCGGGCCCACAGTGGCCTCGCTGGCATCCTTGAGGTTCCACAGCAGGTTCTCGCTATTGATGCTGGTGCCGCTGTAAATCTCAAACACGGCCTTAGTGCCATAGCTTGAGCTGGAATAGTACACGTCGAAGCTAGAGAAGTCAATCTCGGCAACGGTATTCTCAAGGGTCGGAGTGAACGTGACAATGTAGTCGGCATCGACGGTCTCATATTTGCCGCTATAGCCCTCGGTGTGGGTAAACTTCCACTCCCCCTTGATGTTGTGACTATGGCTACCCTGAGTGGCGTGGCAGATGTTGTCGACCGTGCGGGTAGCGCTGACAGCCTGGGCGGGTGCCAGGGTTGCACTGCCCACGGTAACATCCTGCAGCGACAGGGTAATTTCATCACCATTCTCGGCCTCCTCATTAAGGTCAACCACAATCGCAAAGTAATTGTGGCCCTCAATGAGTTCTTGTGTGCCTGTTATTGCAATAGCATTACTGGTGACCTGGGCCTCGCCAAACTTGTTGGTGGTGGCAAACTCGTTCTTCTTACCCAAGAAGTAAACGGTAGCCTTGGCGATGTTTTTCACATCGGCTGCATTTAGGTTGATGCCCGTCACGCTCAGCGGATTGCTGGTGTTGTCGGTCAGCACATCGACCACGAGCATCTGAGCATCCTTGTCACCGGCAGCAACTGTGGCGGTCGAGGCCGCCTCGCCAGTGACACTGTTCAGTGTCATGTCGCCAGGCAGGAATTGGCTCACAGTCGCCTCCCAACCAGCCTTTGGCATGCCTGCAGTGCTCTTGAGGTAGACGGTCATCGAACCGTCCTCGGCGGTCGACTTGACAATTTCAGCCTCATCGAGCAGGGTGGTGATGAGGTTCTCCTCGTTAACTTCGCGGCCGTTATAAAACTTGAAAACATCGTTATAGCCCACGGTCGAAGTGTTGAACAGCTCCAGCTGAGTGAAATCGACCTTGATGGCTTGGCCCTCAGTAGCGGGGACAAAGGTAACCAGTCCTTCGAAGCCTTGGGTGATATTGGCCTCCTTGCCACCGTCATCGTAGAAACTTGCTGCACCATCAATGGTGTAGGTAGTGGCCACGGTGCCCATCAGAATTTTGTTCTCAATGGCGATGGCCTCGCCCGTTGTTGCATTGGGTGTACGCACCACGTCATCCACCTTTACGCTTTGGATAGTTAGCGATGGAATCTCGCCGGTGGCGTCGGGCAGGATGTCGGCGACAACCATCAGGCGGTTGTGTCCGTTCTTCAGTGTCACGTTGGTGGCAGTGAGTGCCTCGCCAGTGGCAAGCACAGTGTTGCCACTCATCAGACGCAAGTTGGTGACTTGGGTCGAGCTGGCCAACGCGCTAGCGTCAATCTTCAGTTCATTCAGTGTCAGCGGGTTGCCGCCACCGTCCATGATGACATCCACGCCAAATATTTCCTGATCCTTGGCACCGCGCCAGGTGCTGGGCAGGCCAGTGATGGCGCTGGTGCTCACATATTCCATATCCTTGGGGCTCTGGCTCGAGACAGTAATGTCCCAACCAGTCATTCCCGTGGTGCCACGCGTCGTGCAGCCAAAGGCGACCATACCGTTGTCGGTGGTCGACGTGAAGCTGTAGCCCACGTCACTGGCTGTAATCTCCTTTACCCACCCAGTGGGAAAATAGGTGAAAGGTGATGAGCCACCTGCACCACTGGTGCCAATTTTGGAGATGTCCACATCGCCATCATACATAATCAGGTGCGTGCCGCCCGAGATGTCAATGGCATTAACTGTAATCATAATCTTGTCACCCTCATTGGCGGGTTGGAAGGCAGCGCCAAAATCCTTATAATTAGGGATTGTACCGCTTGCAACAGCCTTGAAGGTAACTGTTCCGTCGACAGTGTAGAGCGAGCACACACCATCGGACGACGGCAGATAGACTGTCTCGCCGTCGTTCACTGTAGTGGGGCCCTCTACTCGTGCCGATGCCTCAATGGCGACGCCCATCAGCATCACCATCAGCAGAAAGCATGTTTTTAAGTACCTCATAGTTAGTTATTTTGGTTAATACTAGATAATCTAGAACATCTAGAGTGTCTAGGCACTTCAAAGCGTCTAGCGCATCCAGCCCTCCTGGGGGCTAAGACCCAAAACACAACTATGAGGCATGACGCAATGCGTCCTACCTGGCCTTAAATAATATAAGGTATAAATAACAGTGTGTTCCGGCCCTAATTCCACGAGGGCGCGAAATTAACCGTCAACATGGCAGGTCTTCTGACTTGTCCCATCGGCGCGTCGCCTTCCCATAGCGCTGGGCTACAGTGGCTTGCGTGTCGAGCCGACCTTTCGGTGCGGGAACCAATGGTGCTAGCCTCATGCAGAGCGAGAGCTTGCTCACGCTATGCTGGGGTGACGCCCATTGATGCCGTTAGGACTTACAGCAGCGGGTTCTGTTCAGGATTCTCACCTGATTCCCTTTTCAGCCGTGAGCGGAGCGGATGCCCATCACGGCCACCATATTACGTTTCTGGCTGCAAAGGTACAAAAAAATTGAGAATGGAGACTGGCGAATTAAAAATAATTTTGTCCTCAACCCATTTTTTATCAATTCCTATCCATAGTAGAGCGATTTATTGCCAGTCGGGGAGGTTGCTTTGTTGTTTCATGGCGGTGGGGATGCCGGTGAAGTTGATACCCGTGCGGCGCTCCACTTGTGCGACAGTGGTGGCATGAGCTGCAAGTCCGCCACCTTGGTTTTCCTTGTTCTCATAGATAAAGGCAATGGCACGACGCTGACCTGGGGCGTAAAGGACCTTGTAGAACGCTACGGGCACGGCGATGTCATTCTTTGGTCCGATGTGCCGCACACTGCTGCCCATGATGGGGCCGGTGTAGACCCAGATGGAGGCGTCGCGCTTGGCCCAGCGATGAACACTCTCCTCCAAGTGCCGCCACGGGCCGTTGTTGAGTTTTTCTGCTTGCGGGCACATGTTGGTCATCAAGAAGCACTCGCTCATCGCCTGATGGTCCCAGCGCATGTCCATTGCGGGAGCCATGTGGCCGCGCGTGAAGCCGCTCTTGCGGTAGTCGCCCCAGTCGGGACTGCCTGCCACATTGGGGTCGGCATTAAATTTGTGGCTCTTGCGTTTCTCGGCGGTGGGTGCGTCGGCCATGGCCACCATTGTGTTGGTCAACTCGTAGGCCACGCATGTGGGGATGCGCAGGCTACGGTTAAAGTAGATGGTGATGGCCTTGTAGTCAATGCGGCGGTTGCCCTGCGGAGTGGTGACTGTGAGCAGCGACTTGCCGCTTGTTGGCACAGGCGCGCTCGTCAATGTCGAGATGCGCGGCACCGTGACCATTTGCTTGTTTTTCGCTTTTTGCTTCTTGTTGCCCGCCTTTTGTTTCTTGCTTTTCTTTTTGCCTTTAGCCGATGCCGATGCGCACCACTCGGTGCTGCCTTGCAGCCCGGTGGCTATCTCAACCGCTGGTGTGAGCCCCAGCAGCGCGATGATAAGTACACTAAGAATTCTTTTCATATCACCACCTCACGTGCAAGAATGATGCCAACGCCGATGAACGCTCAAGGCGCTCTTCCTGATCGTCGGGCAGGACGGCAAACAAGTCAATGCCCGCCAGCCGTTCCACCGAGTCAACGCTCACCACATACTTCCGCAGCGAGCCGTTGCTGGGTGCATTGGGATAAATAAAGGCGACGGCGCGCCGCGGCCATACGCGGTGTGCCAGAATTACCTTATAAAAGCGCTTGGGAATCACCACTCCTCCCGCAGTGCGTTCCAAGCCAGGCTCGATGACGGGGCCCGCAACGATGACAAGCGCTCCGTCGCGGCGTGCCCACTCACGCGCCTTTTCCTCCAGCCGGTTCCAACCGCCCTCGTTGAGCGAGTTGTCCTGCGGGCAGATGTTTGTCATCAAGAACGACTGCCTCATGGCCTGTGCATCCCACTTCATGTCGCCTGCCGGTGCCATGTGACCCCGTGACAGACCGCTGCCGCGAAAAGCCGATGGCTCGGCGCATCCCCTTACGCTATCGTCGCGCTCAAATCCTTTGACGCGCGGCGCGGTGCCCTGGGTCTCCTGGGCAGTGAGTTCATACATCACGCAGCGTGGCAAATGTGCCGCCGAGTCATAATAGACCCTGAAGCCGCGGTAATCGACGCGTTGGCATTGCGGCAGGTCCACCAGTTGCAGGCTGTCGGCCATGCCATTGCTGCAGCCGTCATCGCTCGTGCGGTGGCCGCACTGTTTTATGAGCAACAAGGTCACCAAGGCAACCACCGCTGCCCAAACGACCAGTTGTATCTGCCACTTATGCTCCTTGAACATGGGGATTTTGGGGCTGAGAGTTGAGGACTCTCCGAGAACTACTTAACTCCCTTTAACTACTTAACTACTTAACTACTGAAAAGATGATCTCCCACACGCGGTTGACGATGCCCATGCGGTCGATGTCGTTACGGGTGCTGAAGAACATGAAGGTGATGTCGCGCTCGGGCACTTTGCCAGCATAGATGGTGAAGCCGCCGTTGTCACCCGTGTGGTAAACAATCTTCGGTCGGCCAGGTGTCTGTTGAATAAAGAAGCCGTAGCCATAACCCACGTTGGGCTGGTAGCCATAGTTGGCGTCGGGTTGCAGCCACACGTGCGGCTGGTAGGCCATCGCACGCGACACGGGGCGTAGCACCTTGCCGTCACGCAAAGCGCGCTCCCACTTGGCGAAATCGCGCACCGATGTGTAAAGCCCGCCGTCGGCCTTGGTGGCAAAGAAGGTCTCCTCGCCGTAGTCATACTCGACATATTGGCCCTGGGCGTCGTCCCAACGGTAGCCATGGGCACTGCCCTGCATCTCGCGACCGTCCTCGAAGTACTGCGTGTGTTTCATTCCAGCCTTGTTGAAGATGTGGCGGCGCATGTAGGTCTCGAAGTCTTCACCCGAATACCGCGGCACTATCTGGTAGGCCAGCTGGAAAGTGGGGTTCTGGTACTTGTATTGCGTGCCAGGCTCAAACTCCAAGTCTTGTTCCTGCAGATGCGCCATGAAGCCCACCGACGCCACATCGGTAGCGGTGAGCACAAAGTGCCGGTCGCTGCGCGTGCGCGCATCAGGCAATCCCGAGGTGTGGCTCAGCAGGTGGTGTAGCGTGATGCGCTTATAGAACGGCTGGGTCCACTCAGGGAACATCTGTGACATCGGGGTCGACAGACTCAACTTGCCTTGCTCCACCAGTTGCAGCAGTGCTACAGCCGAGAACTGCTTGCTCACCGATGCGATGCAGAAGTTGGTTGTCGGCGTCACGTCGGCACCCGTCTCCAGGTCGGCCTTGCCGTAGCAATGCTCAAAGATTGTCTTCCCGCCGTGCTGGATCAGCACAGCGGCACCGGGTTGCGACGGGTCGCTATAGACCTGCTCGAAGATCTCATTCACCTGTTGTTCAAGACGCTGCATCTCTTTCTTGTCGATGGCCGAAGCCTGCAGGGCAACCATCACCATTGCCACTGCCATTAACCATGATTTCATATGTCTTTTTATTTCAACTAAGATTCTGTGAATCTACTTAAAAAAGTGGCAGAAAAAATGACTATAAAGACAAATTGTAAAAACTTGATTTATAGTAATTTAAAAATATGTTTTTTATGTCTTTTTAGTCTTAAATATCGTCAACTGAGTACACTTGAAAAAGTGGCAGAAAAAGACTATAAAGACAAAAAGACAAAATCTTAAATGTTAATAACTTGATTTATAGTAATTTAAAAATATGTATTTATGTCTTTTTAGTCTTAAATATCGTCAACTGAGTACACTTGAAAAAGTGGCAGAAAAAGGCTATAAAGACAAAAAGACAAAATCTTAATTGTTAAAAACCTGATTTATAGTAATTTAAAAATATGTTTTTTATGTCTTTTTAGTCTTAAATATCGTCAAGTTGACTTTTTAAGTGGACTCTTCCTTATTGCTTTGCAAAGTTCCGAATAATTCCCGACATCTGCAAATGTTGTCTGGATGAATATTTTGTCCTCGTTGTCTTCTTTTTAACAGGCATATCGTTCCCTTAACCAATGCAGCCCAGCAAATCTGCCAGGCTGCATTGTGCATTTGCATCGTGCATTCATCAAAACTCGTAGCCCACTTTGAGGCCGACCGAGCTGATGTTGTCACCCAAGAATACGTTGATGTCGAAGGGGTAGTATCGTGCCTTCTGCACGCTGTAGTTGGCCGAGACGCTGAACTTGCGAATGCGAAAACCGAAGCCCATGCGGAAGAATATTCCTTTACACTCGCTCACGAAGTTGCCACCCAAACGGACCTCGGCAAATGGAGAGACTGGCTTGTACATGTTCTCGAACCGCACCATAGCGTAGACTGGCATCAGGAACACGTCCTTGTCATCACGAGTCTCAACATAATGCGACTTGCGTGAGTGGGTCAACAAAGTGGGCTCCAGTCCCGCGCCGATAAATATAATGCGGTTCAGTTGGTAACCCGCCGTGGCCGATGCCGTGTAGAACCATGAACCTCGACTGTCGCTGAAGGCGTAGGCCGCACCCGCGTCCACCAACGCGCGAAAGCCACGGCACTCAACATTGTCCTGCGCCACGTCGCGCACCTCGCCCAGGGTCACGCTCTTCACCAGATAGCTAGGATAGGTGATGACCACGCCATCCTGGTTCTCCACGGTCACACTCTCGCCCGCTACCTGCGACACTACGCGCCCTTTAATCACGCGTCCATCGGTCAGACGCACCACATCCAGCGCCAGCACCGCCATCCACACAGCGCTACATACCAGCAGCACCGCCAAACAAATCATTCTTCTCATCATATTCTTCTTTATTTCTCAACTTAGTTACTAACAAATGCCACCACCAGCAAAAAAACGAGTGTTAAGAATCTACTTTTCACAATCGTTATATTTAAACATTAATTACAGGTGCAAAGTTACAAAACTTTGTCAAATAACAATTTACCCCCCATTTTGATATTTTTTAACGATTGACTGTGTTACATAGGGCAAAGTAGTTTTGTTGAGTCATGCAATTGCCTTTCAACCTGTTCTGGTGAGCGACAGATGACCCCACCTTAAGAACCTTTCCGCGCTATCGTTTGGTCAGATTGAAATAGAAACTGGCCACGATGGATAGTTGATGGTCAAAATGCCCCTTTTTTGCTATTCCTACATTGGAGAGCGCTTCGTCTTTATACATAAACTTGGACTTCAACACACACCTAGGCGCATACTTCAAACCAATCATAATGTTTGGTGTTATCCTGTACCCACCAACAAAACTAAGCCCCAATGAGTAGTGCCTCATATCGAATGAATTCTCACCAAAACGATGGTAGAACTTCAATTCGTCTTTTGACATATTCAAAGCAAAAGGATTGTCAGCACGATCTATTGAACGATAAGCATAGCTTCGGTATTCAAACGAAAGTCCGCCACCATACATCCACCTATGGTTATAGAACATATGATTTAAACTTGTCGAAACACTTGTGACAACCCGTTCTGGCAGATAATCGTCATGATCAGTTGTACATCCCATCACATAGTTATAATGCCCTAACACTGCAGCAGAAGCATCAAGGCGTAACGATCGATTGTCGCGATATGCATATTCGAGTCCAAGTCCTATACCCATAATCGCGAACCCCGAAAAATCGGTCTTGTTATTCAAATCTACCGAAGTCCAGCCCATGCTATAGTGTGCGCCTTCTGCCAAAATGCACCATCGCCCTTCAGGCACTTGGAATTCATCAGAATCTTGTGCATTCGATGGTAAAACCAAAATGCATACCGCAAGCAGCAAGACATGGAATTTATTATAATTCATACCCGTTGGCGGAATTAAAAAGTTAATAACAAAATCTTCAATGTGACAGGGGGACGGTTCTTTTGTCACGGTTTTTGTTGAGCCTTGCAATTGCCATTCGACCTATTCCTGCGTGACAAAAGAACTGTCCCCGTGGCACAGAGTTAATCTTCATGAATCACTTCCCTAGCATAACGTTGATGACAGCATTGACATCGCTAATGTCGACCTTGCCGTCACCCGTGATGTCAGCCGAGGCGGGACTCTTGCCCAGCATCATGTTGATGACCTCGTTTACATCGGAAATGTCGACCGTGCCGTCGCCATTGATGTCGCTGGCAAAGAAACGATAGTTAGGACCGCGGTAGATGATATTGCCGTCAGCATCAATCACATGACTAAGGCCTATGTTTCTTTCAACTCCAAGCTCCCTATATTTATATAACGTGATTAAGTCGCCATCAACCGATGAGACCAGGCCAATGCTTTCAATCAATAGATTATCATCTTTTTGAAACACTTTGCAATTGGCATCATTAATCAACGTCTGTCCGTTCCAAGTATAATAATCTAGAAGATTGCCTTCGTAAACCACCCAATCAGGAACAAACCATCCCACGGCAGCTTGTTCCTCATTGGCGAAGTCATATAATAAGAACTCTTTGCTCGTATCATTTTGAAATCCTTCAATCAAATCATTCTTTATCAGGCAATAAACTTTCTTCCCCTCTTCACGCAGCAATGCAGCAGGTGAGGAATCGTTAAAGACAGTCGATGAATGATAATCATCCTCGGGAGCAGACGGCTTTATGAGTGTTCGATATAATTTGTGATAATCAAGGTTACCTTGTTCGGTGGTGACTGTTGTATCTCCATGAAATTCCAGCATATAGTAAATCTCAGGCAAAAAGCGTCCAGTGGAATAATCATCGATTTGGTATCTATTAATCCATCTCACCCCCTCTCGCACCAACGGCTGGTAGTCTGACTCTTCATCAGTATTGAAATCATCGTAATATGCCCCCTTGTACAAAGTGTTTCCTTCCAAGTCAGTAAGTTTGACCAATCCCAAAGGCCATGAACCAAAGCCCGTGCTGAGTAAGACGAATGGGGCAAATAGGTAGCCCGTATTCATGCCGTCAGAGCCAATTCCCTCTATAAAAGAACATGGATAGCAGCCACTGACTGAAATATTGTAGCTCTTTGCTGGCAGTCCATTGACTGTAACCTCGCTCGTGGACTGAATTTGTGCGTATACATCACCTTGGTCGTTGATGTTGTCAACAAAGTCCTGCATGTCACTGAAGTCAAACATCATCACCTCGCCATTGTCTTCGTAATGTTCGCCAGGTATACCGAAGATAGGTAATAGTTCGCATAACGTATCAGTAATTTCGTGACGGTATGCCGTGAACATTACCTTGCCATTCTCTTCACGGGCGCAGCATAGTGGCTTCTCATTCTCGTCCAAGACCTCGCTGTCGTAGAAGTAACACTTCTTGTAATACATATCATTAATGATGGTGTCGCCCTTGAATTGGAGTCGTTGAATCGTTGCATAACTTCCCACACTCTCGTTAATAAAGTGATGATAAGCATAGTGCCACACAACCCCCTCGCGAACCAGTGGCTGGTAGTCGGCATCCTGTGCCTGCAATGCCATGCCGCAGACCAGAGCCAGCAGCATCATTGTCAATATCTTTTTCATAGTTTCTATATTTTTAGTGTTAAACATGTCGTAAATTTATAGATTTTTGTTCA
>JAEEVE010000067.1 GCA_016290765.1 Muribaculaceae bacterium | reverse complement strand
ATGGTGTTGATGTTGTTGACATAGGAGTAGATGTTCTCGTTGAACGAGGTATTGTAGGTCATGGCCACCTCCACAGGGATGTCGCCCTTGTTGGTGCTGATGTGAATGACATCGTCGATGAGTGCCTCCTTACTGGCGTCGATATAGCGCACAAACTCGTCCAGACCTGTCTCACTGTAGAACGTTTCGGTGTGCGGGTTGCCCTCCTCGTCTTTGTCGCGCAGGTCGGTCAGCGTCAGCTTGACGCCAGCGTTCAGGTAGGCGAGATCACGCAAACGTGTCGCCAGGATATGATACTCATATACTGTAGTCTGGAAAATCTCGGCATCAGGATGGAAAAGCACAGTTGTGCCGTGTTCTTCCTCAGAGCATTCGCCGATGACGGCCACCTCGGCCTTGGGCTTGCCCTTGCTGTACTCCTGCATGTATACCTTGCCGCCACGGCGGACCTCGGCGCGCAGGTAGTCGCTCAGCGCGTTGACGCAGCTCACACCCACGCCATGCAGACCGCCCGAGACCTTGTAGGAACCTTTGTCAAACTTGCCTCCGGCATGCAGCACGGTCATGACGACTTCGAGGGCACTCTTGTGCAGCTTCTCGTGCTCGTCAACCGGGATGCCACGTCCATTGTCGCTCACGCGGATGCTGTTGTCCTCGGTGATCTCGACATTGATGGTGTCGCAGAACCCGGCCAGGGCCTCGTCAATGGAGTTGTCCACCACCTCGCTCACGAGGTGGTGCAAGCCCTTGACATGGGTGTCGCCAATGTACATGGATGGGCGCTTGCGGACGGCCTCAAGGCCTTCAAGCACCTGAATATTACTCGCGGAATATTGCTCTTCTTCTTGTTCGATATTGTAATCTTCTGCCATAATGCTGGTTTGTAAAAGGGCGGATTTTACCTCTCCACCTAAAAGCATACAAAATTACTACAATTTCTCCACACAGCGAAGAAATCATACCTTAAAAAAACAAAAAATGAGAGGGGGGATGTTGAAAGTAGAAAGTGTAAAGTTTATACTCTCCCTCTACCGTAGCAACTCGCCAATGGTGGTGTTAAAGTTGAACATCATGGTGGTGGCGCCCGTGTGAGGCTGGGCAAATGCGACACCAAAACCAAACGCCTTCACACGCAGACCCGCGCCAATCGAGAAGCCCGACAAGAAGTTGCGGTTATAAGTCGACAGGTCGGTGCGCGTGCGGTAGTTGTAACCCAGTGCCAGATAGATGTTGTCCTTGGGCAGTATCTCGACGCCGAAGACCAAGTGACGCAGCAGATTGCTGCCGAAATTTTCTTTCTTAACCAGTGCACTATTGGTGTTGTTCTTGTCCTGTGGGGTGAGGTAGGGTGATTTCCACTTGGTCAGGCCATAGGCCGTCAGTGACAGGCGCAACGGCAAGCCCGTGAAGGTCTTGGAAATGCCCAGCTGAATGTCCCATGGCAGCTTTTCTTTCTTGTTGTTGAATTGCTTGATTTGGCCGCCCAGATGTTTTGCTACCAGCGATGCCGATATCTCGTGGTCGGGGTTGTAATAATTGATTCCCAAATCGGCGGCAATGGCGTTGGCGGAATACTGCTCATATTTTGAGTGCAGGAACTTGACTGTGATGCCGCCACGCAGGTAGTCGTTGATGTCGTGGCTGTAGGTGACATTGAATGCCAGATCGCTCGCGCTGAACTGACCTGTCGACACGCCGTTGATGTCATAGCCTTGCATCGAGCCATAGCCATAGTGCTGGATGCCAACGGCGAATGCGCCATGCTCGCCGATGCCCTGTCCATAACGGGCGCCCATGAAATTACTGCCGCCCAGGTAGCGCATATAGTTCAAGCCAATCTGCTTGTCGATTTCTGCACCCATCAGCGCTGGATTTTGCTCCACCAGCGAGATGTCGTCGTCAATGATGGTAATGTTGTGGCCGCCAACGGCATAGACATGGCTCGACACGGGAACGCTCAAATAGTTATAAGCATTTGTCCCGTCCTGCGCCATGCCTACAAGAGCCCAACCCAACACGAGCATCCAAATAATATGTAGTCTGCGATTATTCACACGAAATCTTATGTCTTAATTAATCTTATGTCTTAAACGCAAAAAAAAGGCAAATCGTATGTGATGCGACTTGCTTTTTACGTTTGGTGCCGTGATGACGATTACAGCCTGAAGGCAATGGGCAGCACACATCGCACAGCAACAGCCTGGCCTCCTACCTTGCCCGCCTTCCACTTGGGCATCTCGCTGATCACGCGCAGTGCCTCGCGGTTGAGCGACTCGTCTTGTGCGCCACGAATGATGCGAATGTTTGACACCTTGCCATCGACTCCTACGATAAAGCTGCACAACACACGGCCCTGAATGCGGTTCTTATAGGCGTGATAGGGATACTCGCGCGTCCGGTTGATGAAATTAATCAGTCCGTGCTCGCCACCAGGAAACTGAGGCTGCACGTCGACGTAGTCATACTCGTACACCTCAATCGCGTCATAAGGCGAGTGATTGGGCGACAACGGGTTGACGGTGGTCACATGGCGCACCTGCGACATCGCGACGACACTGGTCATCACAAGCAGCAGGAGTATGTTCAGACGGTTGGGCATGGCAATTTGTCAGAATTCGCTTGCAAATATAGCGGTGAATCTGCAATTGTCAAGAACTTTTGCTGAAAAATTGCAAATGATTAAGTTTGTTTTATCAATTTTTACGAACTAGTCGCCTGAAACAATAAAAATTTACAAAAATTTTCAATAGCCCCCTGTCCTGATATGTGCGAATCACGCGAAACAGACTTGATGACTGTTTCGCGTGATTCGATTTTTGGGCTTACTTTGTCCTTATGCCCAGGGGTTCTGGTTTGCCGGCACGCGGATGTCGGGCATCAGACCATCGGTATTCCACACAAACCATTGTCCGGTGCTGGGCTTGCGGCGCAGGTCCAGCTGGCGAGGGCTGTCGGCACCGCTCGAGGGGATGTAGAGCGTTGCCATATCCTGGTTCTGGTAGGTGTAGGGCGTTGTCATTACCGTAATGGCCAGTGGTGTGGCAGGTGTGTAGTTGTTCTGTGGTGATGTGCCGTTGAGGTAGGACACCATCTTGTAAGGCTTGCCAGTGAGGCGGTCGCGAATAAACTGCACCTCCATTGGAGACAATGGACGCGGGCCTCGCAGGTAGTTCAGCATCTCGATTGTCGCTTGGACATTCTGGCAATAGTTGCATAACACGGCCACCGTCAGGGCAGCGACCTCAAACTCGTTGGTCAGTGCAGCATAAGGCATCTGTTGCAGTTGCTGCAGGTTCTGAGGAATGAAGGGTACGGGCACTGTGTAGGCATTGTTGCCAGCAGGAGCGCCTCCACCCAAAATGTTGTCAAGAAGTCCCATATTATTAAATTATGAATGAATAAAGTCTAGTATTTCTAGTAAATCTAGTGTTTCTAGTTTATTTGAAAAATCGAAAAATTCACCTTGCCATAGACGCGATGCTGCATGAAGTGGGGCAACTGCGCAAAGTCGTTAGCGCGTGAGTGCTCAACGACGACCAGCGTGCCTGGCTTGACCATTGCCGACTGCAGAATCAGCTCGGGCACCTGCGGTAGCTGTGGCAGGTCGTAGGGCGGGTCTGCAAAGATGATGTCAAACTGCTGTTGGCAACTGGCGATGAAGCGGAACACGTCACCACGCATCGGTGTCACCATGTCGGCATTCAACTGTTGCTTGACCTTGCGGATAAAGTCGTATTGAGTCTTCGCCTTCTCGACGCACACCACCTGAGAGCAACCACGCGAGGCAAACTCAAAGGTCACAGCGCCAGTGCCAGCAAACAGGTCAAGTGCGGTAAGGCCTTCAAAGTCAACCAGATTCTCTAGCACATTGAAAATATTCTCGCGCGCCATGTCGGTGGTGGGACGTGCGGTGATGTTGGTAGGCACGTCAAAGCGGCGACGCCCATATATTCCTCGGATTATTCGCATAGGGCTAGTGTGATCAAGTTAAACGGGGCTTGCATGGCATCGTGGCTTAGGCGCATCGCCGCGGCAGGAAAGATGGCGGGCATCACGTAGCTAATGTAGCGGCGCAACTCAGGTGCCATTTGGTCGCGAACGGCCTTGTCACCCGTCAGCTGCAACTCGTCGCTGTGTACATCCATCTCAAGACTCTCCCAAGCGTGCAGTGCCATGAAAGCGGCATCATTGGCATTACGCACGCCAAACGTGTTGGCAAGCTGCAGACGGTCGTGGTCAAAAACGACCATGTCCATGCGCTCATCATGCAGGTTCAGGAACATCCTCTTCACGCCGCTGCGACGGCTGAATCCTGCATAATACTCACACAATGGCTGCAGGTGATGTGCGATGGGTGCCATGTTGAAAGTGCGCTGTAAGAAACCTAGCATATCGGGTGGCAATGCGAAGGCCAGACGCACACCGCAGATTGGCAGGTCGCATACCGCTGTGTCACCCTCCAGCTCGGGGAACTGCGCTCGCAACAGCGTGTCGCAGTCGTCGTCGCCCACCGATGGTGGTAGCAATACAAAGTGGGGAGTATCGACCAGCAATCGCGCGCGACCGTAGTCGTCAAGCAACGCTGGGTTGTCATAAACGGCATTCTCCACTGTCTTGACATAGTCGGTTCCCGATGTCTCCAATGGTATTTCGCCAGCAATCAGCGAGTTGGCCTGCGACGGGTTGAACAACAGGTAACGGATGGAGCGTTCGTGCAACGCAACCTCCAGCGTCCACAGTTCGGGATGCTGGATGGTGATGTTGTCAGTATGATTTGACAAGTTACTCATCTAAATTCTTATTTCAGCGGCAAAGTTAGTAATAAAATGGCGATTTTTTGGTAGAATATAGGAGAAAATTCAAAAACTTTTACTATTTTTGTAGCGCAACAATGCTTACTATCACTGAAAGAATATAATAAACCAATAATTGTAAGAACTATGAAAGTGAAAAAAATGGTTTTGCTGATGGCCCTAACCATCACAACGCTAGTTGCATGCAATGCTACTAGCAGTGAGAACAAGGCTGAGACTGCTACCGCGGCTTCAGCCACAGGCAACAACCTGCCCTTGGACTTGACCTTCCTGAAAAATATGGGAGTCGATGCAGAGAAAATTCATGACATCAACGACAAGAACGAGAACTTTGATTTCGCTGACTTAACCGAAGAACAAGTGCTCAAATTGCTTCCCATGGTGGCACGCAAGGATGTCGATGAAATCAATCGGGAGCATTATATCAAGGGCGCCAAGGCGCTGGCAGGAGGATACACGATGCTGCTTTATGGAGTCGAAACGGGCGATGACTCGTCTACCGAACTTTTGGCCATCTACGACAAGGATGGCAAACTCACCGACTATATGCAGTTGGGCGATTATGACGCGTTCATCATCGGGGAGGCAGATGATGAATTTACTAAAGGCACAGCCGAAACCGTCGAAACCAAGATAACATTCACCTCGCCCAGCGAATTTACTATCGACCGAACTGATAATGAAGGCTCTTGGGTCAGAGATAAGGAAGGGCAGATTGGGAACATCACTGACCTGAAGTGGCTCGTCCAGACTATCAAGCGTTACACTGTCGACAACAAAGGGCACCTGACGCTCGTCGAGCAAAAAGAGGTCAAGCGTGAGGGGAACATCCCACCTGACTATGATCCTACGTTTGATGATTTGTGTATGTTGCCCATGTCTGACGGCAAACGTATCGACCGCCTGAACAAAGCCATTAACGAGAAGGTCAAGAAGCAGGGTCGTGAAGCGTATCTCGAGGATATGCCTTACAATGTAAGCATGGTAGTGGCCGAGTACTATGCTGGCGACCCCGAGGGTTTGCTGATGTGGATTTACAAGAACCGCGAAACTCCGAACATGATTGTCGAGCACCTCAAGCAGAACTTCACCAGCGGATGGCTTGAAAAGTCGGTGTTGAATCAAGTCATTGAGGAGATGGAAGACACTCCTGCTCAAGACTACATCTATGACTTGACGCGCGAGTGGAAACCAAGCGATGAATAGAATCGAGTATAATCAACATCAAAATAATCATATTATGAAAATGAGGAATCTATTACTCTTGGCGGCGCTTGTGCTGATGCCGCTTATATCATGTAATGCCAATGGCACTAGCAGCAACGCTGGTGATCAGGCCGCACCTGCTGCCGCACCGGCAAAACCCGACCTGGGCTTCCTCAAGAAGATGGGGCTCGATGTGAGCAAACTCCAGGCTATCGATGACAGTTTCGACTTTGAGCAGGAGCGCGAATTCATCCTGCTTGAGGAGAAAGCGGATATCTTCAAACTCCTGCCGATGGTGGAGAGCATGGGCGAAGAGATTGATGCAGGATATTACATCGGAGGCGCCAGAGCCTTGCCAAGGGGGAAAACCATGCTGCTTTACTCCGTCGAGTATGGCGATGGAGGAACCGAACTGATGGGCATCTATGACAAGAACGGCAACCTTGTCGACTTTATGCAGTTGGGCAACTGCGACGAGTATATGACCATTGAGTGTAACGACGATCTGACCCAAGGTAAGGCGCAGATTACCAACACCATCATGAAGTTCTCCTCGCCCGACGAATTCTCTATCGACAAGACTATCAAGGTTGCCGACTGGAAACGCAACAAGGAAAATGGCCCCACTAGCTTCACCAAGGTTCATTGGCTGGTGCAGACCCTCAGTACCTATGAAATTGATGGCCAGGGACGAATTACGCTGGTGGACGAGAAGGAAATCAAGCGACAGGGCGACATCGACCCTGACTATCAGCGCAGGAATGCCATTGTCAATTTGGGACACCTTCCGGCCAGTGATCCCAACCGTATCGAACGCCTCAGCAAAATGGCCAACGAACTGTACAAACAACTGGGGCGAGGCGAATATGACGACGACCCGAGTTACTACATCCAGCAGGTGCTGGCCGAATACTTCGACAGCAATCCCCAGACACTGCTGCAATGGATTTACAACAACCGCAACAAGAAAAACCTGATTGTTGAGTACTTTGAGCAAATCTTTGCCAACGGCTGGCGCAACAAGTACACTTTGGTCAAGGCCATAGAGAAAATGCGCGACCCCGATGCTCAGAAGTATCTAGAAGACCTCACCGCGCAGTGGGGACCCAGCGATGCAGTGGGATAGTTTTAATTTAGAATTAAGTATGGATGTCAAGAGCCTCTAGTTTGTTTCTAGTGCCTCTAGTTGTTAATAAACAATAACACAATGAAAGCAAGAAATCTATTCCTCTTGGCGGCACTGCTGTTGATGCCGCTCGTGGCTTGCAATGCCAATGGCGCAAGCACCAATGCAACTGACCAGGCTGCACCCGCTGCCGCGGCGCCCGAGAAACCTGACCTGGGCTTCCTCACCGCAATGGGACTCGATGTGAGCAACCTCAACATCATCAATGACGTGTGGGAGTTTTCTGTTGACTTCATCGAACTGAACGAAGACCAGGCCCTCAAACTCCTGCCCATGGCACAGTTTCTCGAAGGCGGGGATATCTATGACGGCCGGTACTACATCACTGCAGCCAAGGCGCTGCCCGATGGCTACACCATGCTGCTTTATGGTTGGGAGACTGGCGATGATGCAAGCCTACAGATGATGGGCATATATGATAAGGATGGCAATATCACTGACTTCATGCATCTGGGCAACATGGGCGAGTTCAGCGACATCGAGCAAAATGAAGACTACACCCAAGGCCGAGCGCAGATGACCGATATTGATCTCAAGTTCACCGAGCCTGGTGTGTTCACCCTCGACAAGACAGTCAAGGAGGCCGACTGGAAGCGCGACCCCAACAGCGATGATGGCAGCCACAAGCCCACCAAGGTGCACTGGCTCGTGCAGACACTGGAGACCTACAGAGTCGATGACAAGGGGCATATCGCATTAGATGGGCGCAAAGAAGTCAAGCGCCAAGGAACGCTCGACAAGGAGTATGAGTCATGGACTGCAATCTACGACCTTTCGCGACTACCCATGTCTGATGCCACCCGCATCGACCAGCTCAACGATCTGGCTGGTAAAATGAAACAGACGCAAGGCGACCAACAGTATGCCGACGGTACTGCTTACATCGTTATCTCGGCTATCAACGAATACTTCGCTACCAATCCTGACGCATTGTTTCAGTGGATCTACAAGAATCGTGACCATAGCAACATGATTGTCGGCCATTTGCAGGAAAGTGTTACCAACCATTACCTCGACAAGGCCTTGCTCGACCAAGCCATTAGCCAGATGACCGACAAGGCTGCTCAAAAGTACATCAATGACCTCACTGCTGGTTGGGCACCAGAATGAGATTAATGATTGAGAATTAAGACCGCGCTTCGCGCTGGAAGACCGTTACACTGGTAGTGGTAGTAGGGCCTTCACCTTTGGCGGGCAGTGTCGCGCCACAGCAGCCACAATCACTGAACTACAGAATTACTGAAGTACTAAAAGGAAATAAATGAAAAGAATACTGATCACGATGGTTACGGTGGTGGTGATGCTCACCGCTTGCAACGCCACCCCGACAGGCGGCGGAAAGTCGCCCGAACAGGCTGCCAAGGTGCAGAAGACCAACGACTTTGCTTTCCTCACCCGCATGGGCATCGACATCGAGCCGGTGACCCAGGTCAAGCGGCTCAACGACATCGCCAACACCGAGGGTCCCCTGCTCACTGCCGAGCAGATGGCTCAACTGACCACGCCTCTGGGCGAGCACTTCATCGAGGAAATGGGCTCAATCAATCTGCTGGCGGTGCGCGACATCGATGGTGAGCACACCCTTTGCTTCTATGCCATCCACCATGGTGCAGGATGTGATGCGGCGATGGCCACCTACGATGCCGGGGGCAAGCCCTGTGATGCCATGTTGCTCAATCGATGCCACGACCTGTGGCCCGTCAATCCCGAAACCTTTGAGGGCAACCTCGCCCGTGAGTTGACAGCCCAGGTCGAGTTCAATGGCCAGCGACACTTCAACCTCGCCTACGAGTTTCAGGAAATGGTCTTCAACCCCTCTACCGACGAGCGCAGCGCACCACAGTGGGCGGTCAAGTGGCATCAGGATTATGACATCGACAAGGACTGCCACTTCGTGCTCAAGGAGCAGAAGGAGGATACGCGCACGGGCAACAAGAGTGCCATCGACGAGGTGGTGTATATGAACATGCGCCTCACTACCTTTGCCACACAGTCGGTCAACGACCCGCGCGTGATCGACAAGTACAACAAGGCAATACCCGAGTGGGAGCAGTTCTATAAGAATGTCGACCTCAGTTACATCGACATGAGCTTAAACTCGTTGTTCGACATGAATCGCGTGCGTTTACTTCAATGGATGGCCAGCCACCGCGGCAAGGACAACCACATCCTGCCCTATTTTGCCAAGGGCGTGGCCTGGTACCGCCCTAGTGTGGAGAATGAACTCGGCAACCTGGATGCCGAAGCAAAAGATTATTTACAGACGATTGTAGACCAATGGGAACAATGAAGCGAAACTTGATTTGGGCCTTAGGCCTAGTGTTGATGGCGATGGTGGCATGTGCCGGAGGCCAAGGCGGTCGGCAGGATGCAGCCACTACGGACCAATTGTCACAGTACAAGCGCACCTTGCAGTTCCTTACCGACCTGGACATCAGCCCCGACACACTCATGTTGCCCGAGTGCGTCAACTTTCCCGTGTTCAGCGACACCACGAGCCATAGCCACTGGCTCACTGCCGACGAGGCGGTGACGCTGGGCATGAAGCAGTTGTGTGGCGTCGATGCCGATGGTACGCCCGCCATCTTGTTGGGTGTTCGCCCGCTTAGCGAGCACATCACCCTGGCGCTCTACCAAGTGTACTATGGCGACAAGTCGCCAGTAGTGATTGCCACCTATGATGCCGATGGTGTCATCATGGATCTGATGAATGCCGGTACCTGTGCGGGCGTGAATACTTTATATGCCAACCAGGACGGCGATACCATGCAGCTGGGCGTCGATTCGGCGGTCATATCTCTCAAAGACGATGGAGAATTGGCTATTGACCACACCTTGACCATGATGCAACAGCCCGCCACTGGCGGCGAGGCAAAGCAGTTGTGGAAGCATCTCGCGAAGTTGATTTATCAGGTTGACACCACAACGGGTGTCATCAAACAGACTGACAGCCAGGTTACTCCACCCGAAGTGATAAATGATAATGTGGTGTTACGTCAACTGGAGATGATTTCCTGGGCGCCCATCCAAGACGAGGAGGTCATGGCGCAATATGACCAGTTTGCTCAACAGCATGCGGCTGCTTTGTCTGGCCAGTCGCTCTTGTCCACGCTCTACGCATTTGCCCTTTTCGATCGCCTGGATCATGCTCCCTGGTCAATGCTTGAATGGCTCTATCTTCATCCCGACAGTCGAGTGCACAAGCTCTTTATTGCAGCTGTCTGGGAGCACCAGCTCGACAACGACCGCCTCGCCCAGGCCGTTAAAACCATCCAAGAGCCCAAGGCCAAGCAATACTGGAAGACGCAACTTGGTCTCAAGTAGATGAAAAGAGTTGTTTTGTTACGTCTCTACAAGCGAATGTAACAAGCTTTATAACTAACTAAAACACAGTATTATGAGACGATTTTTACTTATTCTTTTGGCTATGCTCATGATGGCAGTAACGTCATGGGCTCGCTCTGCCCCCACCTATTCTTTCAATAGCTCCACTGGTAAGTTGGAGCTTATCAGTGGCGATTTTAACAAGGACAACAAGTGGGGCAGCGATGTGGTTCCAAACAAGGTCAAGAGTGTCACAGCCACCAGCCAGGTGAGGTTTGTTGGCGATTGCTCAGAATTATTCAGTGATTTCGAGTATTGCAAGACCATAGACTTGAATAATGTCAACACAAGCCAGATGACATGTGCAAGAAAAATGTTTTATGACTTACAAGATTTGACCTCACTCAACATCTCGAGTTGGGACACCGGCAATGTCACCGACATGAGCTATCTGTTCTATTATTGCTGTAACCTTACTTCGCTCAATGTATCGAATTGGAACACTGGCAAGGTTACCGACATGGAAGGACTGTTCGGTAGTTGCTATAGATTGACCACGCTCAACGTCTCGAGTTGGAACACCGCTAATGTTACCAACATGAAATACATGTTCGAAGACTGCCAATTATTCACTTCGCTCGACCTCTCGAGTTGGAACACCGCCAAGGTCACTTCTATGTTAAGTATGTTCGAATATTGCTATTACTTGACCACGCTCGACCTCTCGAATTGGAACACCGGCAAGGTCACTTCTATGGAAAGAATGTTCGAATATTGCGAGAACTTGACCACGCTCGATCTTTCGGGTTGTAACACTGGCAATGTTACCACTATGAAAGAAATGTTCTACGGCTGCTTGAAGTTGAAAACAGTTTATGCTGGTGAAGGTTGGAGTACTGCGAAGGTTACCGTATCTTGGGATATGTTCTTAAACTGTACATCCATAAAAGGCGGCATGGGTACGACCTTCGATAGAGACCACACCGACAAAGAATACGCCCGCATAGACGGTGGCCCTGACTGCCCGGGCTACTTCACCGTAAAACTGCCACCCTACACTTACGACAGCAGCACCGGTGCACTGACGCTTAACCAAGGCGTTTTTAACAAGGACAACAAGTGGGGA
>JAEEVE010000066.1 GCA_016290765.1 Muribaculaceae bacterium | reverse complement strand
AAAGAGGCGTGGGGGAACTATTAGGATGTTACCGTTCCGAGGCCCGCCAAAGCCCTTCCTGTGTAACAAACAATAAGCCCACGTCTCGTGCGTATATGGGAACCCTTGCGGGTGCATATACCACCAGACGTGAGCGTTATTGCCGACTACCCACAGGAAAAGAAATTTACCAGATTTCAGAATGGGGTAATATCGTTATAACGCTCTCGTTATTTCTCGCATGTCATCGGGCTGTGGCCTCTGCCACTTTCTCAATGCATATCTGCGCAAAGGTGCTAACTGCGTCATCTGCGCAATCTGCGTGAGACTATATCCCCGAATTGGTTGCAAAGATAGGGAAAAGTTTTCAGTTATCAATCATAAGTGGTCATTTTTTTGAAAGATTTTTACTAGAATGAGAAAAGAGGAATGTTGGCGGCGGTCGTTTGCACGAAATTTGGATAATTTCGGCGGCACTCGGCAAATTAAAGCGAGCTTTTATTGCGCTCGTTTGCACGAAATTTTGTAACTTTGCCGAAATTATAATGACGAATATGACATCAACACAATTAAATGCAGAGATTCTTCGCAACATGAGCCTTGTTGTTGAGGACGAAGGATTGACGAAGCAACTGGCAAAATATTTGCGGCGACTGGTATCCAAGTTGCCTGACCCCACGTTGTTAAGTGAGGAGGAATTTTTTGCCAAACTTGATGAAGCTGAAAGCGATATTGCCGAGGGAAAGGGTGTAAAAATGCTCCCAGGTGAGTCGCTTGATGATTTATTAGAAAGAGTTCAGTAATGTACGAAGTAGTTTTCTCACCTCAAGCGCTTATTGATGCAGCTCGTTTGAAGCGTTCGGAGCCCAAGGCATACATCAAGCTCAACACTTTTATTGAAGAGTTGAAGTTACACCCCAAAACAGGTACTGGCCATCCTGAACCATTAAAAGGTAAGCCAGAGGGACGATGGAGCCGTACCATCACCAAAAAACATCGCCTAGTATATCGTATATTTGAGACCCAGGTCTATGTAGATGTTCTTTCGGCCTACGGCCATTATGATGACAAATGATTATGAAGATTTGCAGTCGATGAAACAGATACAGGATTTTCAAGTGACTGAGTGCGCGCAGATGGGGCCGAACTATGCCCTGCTGCGGCTGCGTCCGCTGCATGGTGCGATGCCTCACATCGAGCCAGGACAGTTTGTGCAGGTTGATGTGCCGAACTCCAAGACGACTTACCTGCGTCGCCCCATCTCGGTGAACTATGCCGACACGCGCGAGTTGTGGCTGCTGGTGCGCCGTGCGGGCGATGGCACCAACGCTTTGTGTAACCTCGCCGAGGGCACACGGCTGAATCTGCTGTTGCCGCTGGGCCATGGGTTCACCACCAACATCCAGGGCCGTGCCCTGTTGGTAGGCGGCGGCGTGGGCATCGCCCCGCTACGCATGCTGGGCCGCCGCTTGCTGGCAATGGGTGCCGAGGTGCACTTCCTGCTGGGTGCCCGAACCAGTGCCGATGTGCTGCAGTTGGACCTGTTCCGTCAGACCGCCGAGACACATGTCGCCACCGAGGACGGTTCGCTGGGGCATCATGGGCTGGTCACCCAGCACCCTGTGCTTGATGAGCATTGGGACCACATCGCGTGCTGCGGCCCGATGCCGATGATGAAGGCGGTTGCCACCATCGCACGCGAGCGCGACATCAACTGCGAGGTGAGTCTGGAGAATGTGATGGCATGTGGCCTAGGAGCCTGCCTGTGCTGTGTCGAGGACACAGTGGACGCAGGCAATGTGTGCGTGTGCCAGGAAGGACCGGTATTTAATATCAAACGACTGAAATGGTAGTAAAGACCGCGCCAAGCGCTGGTAGACCGCTTCGCTGATAGACCACGTCATTGGTAGAACGCGCTGCGCGCTGGTAGACCGCTTCGCTGGTAGATTATACTTAACTACTTTAACTACTTAACTACCTTTAACTACTCTAACTACTTAACTACTAAAAAATGGTAGATTTAAGCGTCAAGATAGGACAGATGTGCCTGAAGAACCCCGTGATGACGGCCTCGGGCACCTACGGCTTCGGCGAGGAGTACGCCGAACTGGTCGACTTGAGTCGCCTGGGCGGCATCATCGTCAAGGGCACCACGCTGGAGCCGCGTCAGGGCAACCCCTACCCCCGTATGGTGGAGACACCCAGCGGAATGCTCAATGCGGTGGGGCTACAAAACAAGGGCGTGGACTACCTGGCCGAGCACATCTACCCACGCATCAAGGACCTGGATACCGCACTGGTGGTGAATGTGAGCGGCCGAACGATTGAGGACTATGTGGGCGTGTGTGAACGCCTGAAAGACCTAAATCGCATTGTGGCCGTCGAGATCAACATCTCGTGCCCCAATGTGAAGCAAGGCGGGATGTCGTGGGGCACCACTACCACCGGCTGCGAAAGCGTGGTGAGCGCCTGCCGTCGCGCCTGGGACCGCACGATGATTGTCAAGCTCACGCCGAATGTGACCGACATCACCGAGATTGCCCGCGCCGCCGAAGCTGCGGGCGCCGACTCGGTGTCGCTGGTCAACACCTTCCTGGGCATGGCTATTGACGTGGAGCGCCGTCGACCCTACCTGTCAACCATCACCGGCGGACTGAGCGGCGCCGCCATTCGCCCCATCGCCGTGCGTATGGTGTGGCAGGTGGCCAAGGCAGTGAAGGTGCCAGTCATCGGCCTGGGCGGCATCATGAATGGTCGAGATGTGGTGGAGTTCCTGCTGGCAGGTGCCAAGGCAGTACAGATAGGTACAGCCAACTTCATCGACCCGCAGGTGACTATAAAGGCTATCGACTACCTGCAAGACTACATGCAGCGACACGGCATGAGTTCGCTGGAGGAACTGAAGATGTGTTAGATTCTATATAGAGGCTCTAGAGAATCTAGATATTCTAGACTGTACTTTTTTATTTAATGAAAGGACAATCGGCTCAGGATTTTTAGGGTGGTGGTGTCGGTGATGAAGACCGAGAAGAGGCCTTGGGGCTCTTGGGCAGGATCGCCAAGATAGGGGTCACCAGGTTGCCAGCGCTCATGGCGGGGCAATGCCATGCCACTCCAAGCCCAGAAGTTGCAACCCGCCACAGCGGGTTCGTCAGCACACAAGGTTAAGATGAAATCATAATAGCGGTCCCTGCCCGTGACGGGCGAGGCGGGGTCGAAACTGAAGTTGTCGCGCGGATAACCGAATTCCTCGATGACGATGGGTTTGCCCAGACGACGTGCGACCGCAATGTGAGCATCCATATATTCTCGGCTCTTCTGGCAAGCGAGATCGACATCTACCTGGCAAGAGTCTTTGCGCGCCCACTGCCATGTGGTGGGCCAGATGTGGACGGTGATGTAGTCAATGTTCGGGTCGGCCGAGATGCGCTCAAACAGGGCAGTGTCGCCCTCACAACCTACAATGCCCTCGCCGCCCACCGAAATCAAATGGTTCCCGTCCAGCGAGCGGATAAGTGCCGACGCTTCACTAAGCCACTGCGCAAATGCGCCGTACTGGGGCTTTCCAAAGGGGCGCGGCTCGTTGCCAATCTGCCATGCCATGATGGTGGGGTCATCGACGTAGGCGCAGCCCGTGTAGCGGTTGGTGCGGGTGACGATGAAGCGCACATAGTCGTAGAAGAGTTGATGGGCACTATCGTTGTCCGCGAACTGTGCCACATAGTCACAATAGGCCTCGTAGCCCTCGACATTGGGCAGCGGCGTCTTGCCCTGTCCCGTCTGCTCCAAGTAGTAGCCATATCCCCCACTCCACTCCCAAGCGTTATTTAGATAGAGCACGGCGTGCATGCCGCGCTTTGCCATCTCGCTCAGCAAGAAGTCTAGTCCGGCAAGAATGGTGTCGTTGTACTGTCCCGGCGACTGCTGCAGTGTGGGACTGACCTTGTCGCGTCCAGGCAGTCCGTCGCTGCCCACCAGCACGCGCAGATTGTCTAATCCCAGGGCGTGCAACGAGTCCAATTCAGCACACAAGCGCTTGCGGTCACCACCCTGCCCCTCGCTGGCAAGAATCGCCCCATACCACAGATTGGCCCCCACAAAGCGGTAGGGCTTCCCGCCAATGGTCAGCGCCATGCCCTCGTGCCTCACAAAGGCATCACCTCCCACATGAGTACATGCAATCAACGCAACCATTACGGCCAGTACAGAGAGTGTCAGTAGATTTCTCATCACATTCATGATTTATAGTCAACATTTAGAGTGCATCAAAGAGTTGCGAGACAGCCTGATGATAGCGGTCGAGCGAAGTTGCCTTGTGGATGGCTTTGCGTGCACGGCGGTCGGCGTCGGGCAACAGGCGTTCCCACAGTGCTTGCAATTTGCCCAACAGTTGGTGGTCACCGCCAGTGAGCTCGACACTGTAAGCGTCGTAGAGCAGGTCATGGAAACGACGGTAGTTCTCAGGCAAAGAACGATCAGGACACAGCATGGCCGGATCGGCCACCAGCGCCCTCCCCACCATCACTCCAGCAGCCTGAGGGTACCGTGACAACAACGCCTCGACAGTTGCTATCGAGTCGATGTCGCCATTTAGGAACACCGGGACAGGAATGTCGCGTAAGGTCTCGTCGATAAACTGTGACAACGTCTCGCCACGGTACTGTTGCGTGCCTAAGCGATAGTGCATCACCACATGGTCTATAGGTAACACCTCCATGAGCGGGAGCACATTGCGCCACTGGTTGGCATCGTCCCATCCCAACCTCATTTTCAGCGACACCTTGAGGGTGGTTTGCGAGATCGTCTGAGCCAAGGATGCCAATGCCTCGGGCCTGGCTAGCATCCCCGCCCCATAACCCTTGCGTGCCACTGGTGTATGCGGGCATCCCAAGTTGATATTCACCTCGGCGTAGCCCATGTCGACCACAGCCTGCAACATCCGTTCCATGTCGTTGGGGCGACATGCCAACACCTGTGGCACCACATAGATGCCAGTGTTGTTCTCTGGCAATAGGTCACGCAAGTCGCGCGGGCGTATGCTGCCGTGCTCGACGCGCATGAACGGTGCATAATAAGCCTCAGCAGCTCCGAACACCTGCGCATGGGCTGTGCGCCACACATGATCGGTCCATCCTTGTATGGGAGCTACCAGTATCTGTCTGTCATCAATCATGCCACAAAGATACTGCTTTTTATTGAGATTTCCTACACAGATTACAGAGGTCACTAAAAAACTGATGACTGATTGCTGAGAACTGAAAACTTTTCCGTAACTTTGCGGCTGTTTTTTTAGGGAAATTAGACTACACACGATGTCACACTTAAGATTCAAAGAGGTTGAAGTCGCCTTCAACCGCGCTCCTGTGCGTGTCGAGCTGCCGCAGGATGCTCCCAGCCGCTACTATGCCGAGAAGGTTTTTGACCGCAAGAAGATGTTTGAGTACCTGTCTCGCGACACCTACCAGGCCGTGACGCGCGCCATCGACGAGAAGGCACCGCTGGACCGCAAACTGGCCCACGATGTTGCCCGGGCAATGAAGCAATGGGCACTGGATCATGGCGTGACGCACTATACCCACTGGTTCCACCCGCTCACCGACGGCACCGCCGAGAAGCATGACTCATTCATCGAACACGACGGCAAGGAGGGCGTCATTGAGGAGTTTGACGGCAAGCTGCTGATGCAACAGGAGCCCGACGCGTCGAGCTTCCCTAACGGTGGCATCCGCAACACCTTTGAGGCCCGCGGATATTCGGCGTGGGACATCTCCTCGCCCGCCTTTATTCACGACAACACCCTGTGCATCCCCACCATCTTCATCGCCTACAGTGGCGAGTCGCTCGACTACAAGACTCCGCTGTTGCGCGCCCTTAACAGCATTGACCGCGCTGGCACCGCCGTGGCGCAGCTCTTCGACCCGCAGGTCAAGCACGTCATTTCCTATCTGGGATGGGAGCAAGAATACTTCCTCGTCGACGAGGCCCTCTATGCCGCGCGTCCCGACCTGGTGATGACTGGCCGCACACTCATGGGCCACGAGAGCGCCAAGAACCAACAACTCGAGGACCACTACTTTGGTGCCATCCCCATGCGCGTCGAGGAGTTCATGCTCGACCTGGAGATTGAGTGCCACCGCCTGGGCATCCCCGTGAAGACCCGCCACAACGAGGTTGCCCCCAACCAGTTTGAGCTGGCCCCCATCTACGAGGAGACTAACCTAGCCAACGACCACAATCTACTGCTCATGTCGCTGATGGCACAAGTGGCTCGCCGACACCACTTCCGCGTGCTGCTGCACGAGAAGCCTTTTGCCGGCATCAACGGCAGTGGCAAACACAACAACTGGAGCCTGGGCACCGATACCGGCACACAACTGTTCAAGCCTGGCAAGACACCACGCCAGAACCTGCAATTCATCACCTTCCTGTCGTGTGTGATGGCCGCTGTGCACCGCTACAACGGCCTGCTCAAGGCATCGATCGCATCGGCAACCAATGCCCACCGCCTGGGCGGGAACGAGGCGCCACCCGCCATCATCTCGATGTTCCTGGGATCACAGCTGAGCCATGTGCTACACAGCCTCATCGATGACAATCGCGACGACAGCCTGGACTTTGCCGCCCACGAGGGACTGAACCTCGAGATGAGCCAGATACCCGAGCTGATGGTCGACAACACCGACCGCAACCGTACGTCACCTTTTGCCTTCACCGGCAACCGCTTTGAATTCCGCGCCGTGGGCTCTAGTGCCAACTGTGCCTCGGCGATGCTCGCCCTCAATGCTGCCGTAGCGCAGCAGTTGCTGTGGTTCCGACAAGCAGTCGACCGCCAAATGGCTGACAACGTGAGCCAGGACGACGCCATCCTAGCCGAGGTGAAACGATTGCTCAAACAGTCGTGTCCTGTGCACTTTGACGGCAATGGCTACAGCGACGAGTGGAAGGCCGAGGCCGCACGCCGCGGACTGGACTGCGAGACGTCAGTGCCACGCATCTTTGATGCCTACCTGCAGCCCGAGGTAGTCGAGATGTTCGCCGAGACGGGGGTATTGTCGCAAGTCGAGCTCGAAGCACGCAACGAGGTAAAATGGGAGATGTATGTCAAGAAAGTGCAAATCGAGGCACGCGTGCTGGGCGACCTGGCCCTGAACCACATCCTGCCCGTGGCCACACGCTACCAGTCGGTGCTGCTCGACAATGTCTACAAGATCAAGTCGCTGTTCGAGCCCCAGAAATTTGAGCGTATGACTGCTCCCGACATGGACACAATAGAGGTCATTGCAGGACACATCCAAGCCATCAAACAACAAGTGCAGACTATGGTCGAGAACCGCAAGGTCGCCAACCGCATCGAGCACCTGCGCACCCGCGCCATCGCCTATCACGACACCGTGGCACCCCTACTCGACACCATCCGCTACCATGTCGATAAGCTCGAACTGATGGTCGACGACGAGATGTGGCCCCTGCCCAAGTACCGCGAACTCCTCTTCATCCGCTGACGATTCATAGGCTTTAGGCCTTAGGGCTTAGGACTGCGATGAACGCAAAGCAACGAAAATTCGACAATTTGTGACAAGAAATAAATTCTTGATAAGCCTTGAAAAGTTGAAAATTCTTGATAACTTTGCAGCAAAATTACTCCTATGAAGCTCTACAAGGCTAATATTATCTTTACCCGCGAGAAGGACCAATTTGAGGTCATTCCGCACGGTTATGTGGGCGTTGAGGACGGACGTGTCGTGGCCGTGGCCAACCATGCCGACGCGTTTGACAAGGAAGCAGAGGAGATCATCGACTACGGCGACTGCCTGCTCATCCCCGCCATGAACGACATGCACGTACATGCGTCGCAATATCGCAACCAGGGCATCTCGATGGACTTGGAGTTGCTGCCATGGCTCAACCAATACACGTTCCCTGAGGAGGCGCGTTACAGCGACCCGCACTATGCCCGGCGCATGTACAGCCGCTTTGTGCGCGACCTGTGGCGCTATGGCACCATGCGCGCCGTGGCCTTTGCCACCACCCATCTCGAGAGCACACGTGTGCTCATGGAACTGTTCCGCGAGGCCGGTTTGGGCGCCTTTGTCGGCAAGGTCGACATGGACCGCAATGCCATCGACGCGCTCCATGAGCCTGCCGATGAGGCCATCGCCAACAACGAAGCCCTTATCAACGAGTGGAACGCCCCCGATGGCCTCGTCAAGCCCATCATCACCCCCCGCTTCATTCCTTCATGCTCGCCCGCCATGCTGCGCGCCTGTGGCGAGTTGGCACGCAAGTACCATATGCCCGTGCAGTCCCACCTGTCGGAGAACGCTGGCGAAATCGTGTGGGTGCGTGAGCTAGAGCCCCAGAGCCACAACTATGGTGACGCCTACGACCGCTACGGCCTCTTTGGGCAGACCCCCACCATCATGGCGCACTGCGTCTACACCGCTGGCGATGAGCTTGAACTCATGGCCCGGCGTGGCGTGATGGTTGCGCACTGCCCCACCTCCAACCTCAACGTGAGCAGCTGCATGGCACCCGTGCGCACCTTTCTCGACCATGGTGTCAAGGTAGGTCTGGGTAGTGACATCAGCGGTGGCCATGACCTGAGCATCCTGCGCATGATGGTCTACGCCATCCAGGTGAGCAAGATGTGCTACGTGCGCGACAAGAGCAAACATTTCCTCACGCTCTCAGAGGCCTTCTGGATTGCCACCAAGTCGGCCGGCAGCTTCTTTGGCCGTGTGGGCAGCTTCGAGCCCGGTTACGAGTTCGATGCCCTCGTCATCGACGATCGTGCCCTCAACCACGACAATTACTCGTTGCTGCAGCGCCTTGAGCGATTCATCTACCTGGGCGACGACCGCCACATCGCCGTGCGCTACTGCCGTGGCCGCGAGATTCCCGAGCCCAGTGTTGTGAAGTAGTAAGACCTTAGACGTTAGAACCAAGCGAAACTTTGTTCTTCAGCTCGTATGTCTTAATTTGACTGCGAACATATCACGCCTTTTCTAGTTTTTGTTCTGGCTCTGCTTTTACTTTGCATTGGGAATTGAGATTGTCTTGAGGCATTTTAGACGTAGAAAGACATGGGAAAAGCAAAGAAATCAGTAAAAAAACGATTCTTGTATTTTACAATAGAGCTGATTGTTGGTGCTATCATCATGATCATTCTTGTTGGAGTTGGTACTAGCGGAGATGGTCATCCTATTGTGATGTTACTTGCGCTCGTTTTCGGTGTTCTACTAGTATGGTTTGTGGCGCATGTGATTTCTAAATTGTTCGATAGTGAGTATATGAATCAGCCGCAGAGAACTGTTCCCTCTAATTCTAGTGTGACGAGCCCCTCGGTAACTGAAGAAGAGAATAAAAAGGGGTGAAATGCCCCGAATTGACAACACAAAAGTGATAACTGTGCAAGTAAGGCAGAGTTGAGAAGTGGGTCACTGTGGCTGCTGGTTCTTGTATTTCTTATAGATGTGGTGCAGCTGCTTGTCAATCTCTTTTTGTGGGCGGTCGAGTTCGCTGAGATCTACCTCGAGGCGAAAGGTGGCATCTTGATCATACTTGGTGTGGTATTTCACGATGAGTGTGAGCGTGGGTGGCATTCCGCGAAACCAATAATTGGTCTTGAACCTCACGTGCTCGCATTTATCAAACGGTATGGTCGTAGGCAGGCCGTGGATGTCGTAAGTGACGAAGCCGTCGGCACCGACAGCGAATGCGGGTATGCTGCTATAGGCTTTGGATACCTTCTGGAACGACTGGAACGCCGACAGGATCATGCCGAGGGTGAACAGACCATAGACACCGAGTATCACGTAACCTTTCCACTCCTCAAACATGAACGAGAGCTCCCAGTGAACAAAGCTGAACACGGCAAAGCCAACTAGCAACAATGACAAAAGGGTGTTGAACACAGCCTTAGCGATGATCTTGCCCTTGTGGTAATGATATTGGTGTAGGATTTCCATGCACTGAATGTTTTACACTGCAAAGTTACAAATAATCCTACGCTTGACAGCTATTTGGCACGAGAAATAAGCCCTAGATTCTAAACACCCAGCCCTCAAGAGTGGATGCAATATATTCACTACCTAGACGTTATAGTCACATATAGAACAAGCTAAAACAATCTAAATCAAAGAACATGATCAAGAAGATTTTGTGGACGGTGGTGGGATTAATCACCGCACTCCTCGTGATTGGCGGAGTCTTCTGCCTGATTGACGGGCGCTCTCCGCAAGCCATCATTGTGAGTCACGCCCTAACGAGAGCAACCCTGGAGGACTACGACAAAGGCAAGGGCGACCAGACCGACAAGAGCACGGTGGAGATTCCGAGCAAAGTGAAGTTTCCACGCGAGATGCGACAGTACAAGGTGGGCACCATGCAGGTGTTTCACATGGAAGCACAGGACGACAGCAAACCCATCGTGCTATACATCCATGGTGGGGCCTATCTGAACAACTTCTCGGTGATGCACTGGAAAGCGATGGCTGAGTGGGCCACTACCACTGGCTGCGGCATGGTAACGCCCAACTACCCCCTGCTTTACCGCTACACAGCCAGTGACGCGCACCCGCTGATGATGCAGCTGTATCAACAGCTCATCAAGCAATACTCCGCCAAGCGCCTCGTCGTCATGGGCGACTCGGCCGGTGGCGGTTTCACGCTGGCGCTGGCCCAAGAGGCGCGCAATGACTCGCTGGACCTACCTAGCCATCTGGTGCTGATCTCGCCCTGGGTAGATGTGCTGGGAGGCGATGATGCCTTACAGGAGAATGACACGTTCCTGAGTGCCGAGGTTTTAAGGAAAGTAGGCACTGACTGGGCTGGCGCGATGGACCCTAGTGATCCGATGATATCACCGCTAAACGGCGAGATGCAGGGCCTTCCGCCCACCGACCTCTTTGTTGGCACATGGGAGATATTCTATACTGACATTGTGAAGACCCACGAGAAGATGAAGGCCGCGGGCGTGGATGTAAGGCTGCATGTGGCACAGAAGATGGGACACGTCTATCCGCTGTGGCCCTGCCCCGAGGGCAGCGAGGCCCGCAAAGAGATTGCCGCAATTATCCTTCAATAGAACTCGACTGGCCGCGTACAATAATGGCGTCCCTATTATGTGGGGCGCCATTGTTGTATAGTGGCATGAAAACGAATGAGCATGACCTCAATCTGACTGAGTATGGGGTTGTCGTTAAAATTTCTCAATAATTTCACTTTTTTCATACAAGATAAACAAATAATCGTTATCTTTGTAGACTTCAATGCCACATACTGTTCAAATAAGCCTATCTTTTTGAGGATATATATAACCTCAAATATACAAGACAACTGTGACGAATGAGCACGCTAAGATTAGGTTTGAGCGTGTGTGAGCTTGTTTTTTTGCAGGGAAACAATAACCATTAAACCAGTCAATATGTATAAGATTGAAAACCATCCCATTCTTGACCTTCCAAAAGAAGAATACGTGGAATTCCAGTTTGAAGGGCGAACCGTTCGCGGGCAAAAAGGCAAAACCATCGCTGCCGCGTTGCATCAGGCAGGGCTGATTGTGCACAGCCACAGCACCACAGGACGCAACCGCAGCCTGGAGTGCGGCATTGGTAAGTGCGGCGCCTGCGAGATGCTTGTCGACGGTCAGGTGCGCCGCATCTGCATTACCAGCATTGACGGCGTAAAAGAAGTTCGCGAGATTCCCAAGGATTACCTGCCCCAGGGCAAGCCTCGCGCAACCAGCGAGACTCGGGTTTATAAGACCACAGTGGCTATCATTGGCGGCGGCCCAGCCGGACTGGCATGCCGCGAGCAGCTGACAGCGCT
>JAEEVE010000065.1 GCA_016290765.1 Muribaculaceae bacterium | reverse complement strand
CCTCGCCCGCCGCATCGTCGATCGTGTGGCCCAGGATCTGCATATCGTCGGGAGCATTGACGCGGATAATCTGCGAATTGCCGCCCGAGATGAGCAGACACAGGTAGGGGAACTCCGGCACGGGGGCGTCAGGCGTCTGCTGGATGAAATGCGCCAGCACATGGCCATGCAGGTGGTTCACATCGACCAGCGGCACGCGCAGCGCCAGGGCAAGCCCCTTGCTGAACGATGTGCCCACATGCAGCGACCCGGGCAACCCTGGGCCACGCGTGAAAGCAATGGCGTCAATGTCCTTGCGATCGATACCAGCCTGACGGATGGCCTCACTGACCACAGGCACAATGTTTTGTTGGTGGGCGCGTGATGCCAGTTCGGGTACAACCCCACCATATTGTTCATGAACGCGTTGACTGGCAATGACATTGCTCAGCAGCAGGGTGTTTCGCACCACTGCAGCGCTGGTGTCATCGCACGACGATTCTATGCCTAGTATAATGCTCAATTCAATCGAGTTTTTAAGATTTAGAATACAAAATTACTAAAAAATAGTCAGCTTGCGGCATCCTAGTGGCTGTTCTTATCGAGCCAGTTGTTCACCGCTTAGCCAGGTCACCCCATCATCGTTGCAGCGGCGCACAGCGCCGCATCGCTAGATACGGAAGCAGACGGCGAAGTTGATGTCCTGGCTGGAGTTAAAGAAGCTGTTGCGGCTGCTGTGATACCAGTGTCCGTCGCTGACAAAGTTGAAGCCGTAGGACCACTTGTCACGATTGAGCACAAGCGCTATCTTGAAGCGGATGTTGGTCGACAGCAAGTATTTGTCTCCCTCGATGGAGGTTGGAAAAGCATGGCGCAGTCCGATGCTGGGGATGGCCGTGAAGTTGACGAGCCAGCGGCGATGCGGTACCCAGCTGTAGCCATAGCCGACAAGGACGCAGTAGTCGCGATAGCTGAAGCGATAAGCTCGAATGGTGTCAGGGAGATAACTCAACATGTTATCATCCATATAGTTGAAGTCCATGTTGATGTCCTGATGGTGTGCGTGAAGACCCAGAATGAACGACCCTGAACTGCGCAGCTGGAGGCGTGAGATGCCATAAGCAGCCGACTGACAATAGTGCGAGTGGTTGAAGAAATAGTAGACATACGCCCCGTAGGATTCGCGCTCGAGCCCTTGAAACTCATAGGATTGCCACTTGTTCTTGCCGAAGTCACCCAGTCGGTGCAAGTCAACGTTACTCACGTCCTTGGTGTAATACCACTCGACAGCGACACGGGAGGTATTGATCGAGCCATCCCATCGACGGTTCTTGATGCGCTTTCCTGTGAAAACGTCCTTGAGATTGAGCATGTAGCCGAGCCCAAAGCCTTTGTAGGATATGTGTGCGCCAAACTTGGTGGTGACATAAGATGACATGACAACAGGCATCTTGTTGCTTGTCAAGCGCCCTGAGTAGGCGTCAAACCAGTTGTTGCACTTAAGTGTGAATCGCCATTTGTTATCGAATCCTTCAACATAGGTAGTATCGTAGGTATATAGCGTATTCCGTACCCAGCGTCCCACCTTGAGCGCCGTCTTAATGAACTTGGGGTATTGGGTAATCGTGTCATCAAGGGTAATGCGCAAGTGCTTAATTTGCTCTTTCCAATCGCGTTCTTCAGCCCCAACCACACTGCCAGTGAGGGGAGTAGAGTGAAGCGTGTCGGCGGGAATGGTATCGACGGGATGCATGGCCCAGCCTTGCAGTTGCGCCAACAATAGGGTCAATATGAACAGTACTCTTCTCATTGCCTCACGGGATCATGGGTTGTTGTATCGGCGGGGACCGTGTCGGCCACGACGTGCTTACGACGCAAGAAATCAAACGGGGTGTTGAAATCGTGCTTCCAGACGATGCCCACACCTTGTGTTGTCAAGGCGTTGCGCACATAGTAATTCTGGTCGTTGAAGTGATTGTAAGCCTTAAGTCGCAGTGTACCACGGCTATTGAGCAAATATTCTATGTCAAAATCACCGATAAAATTGCTGTTGCGGGTGTTGTAGGTGTTGTCGCGGTAGCCAAAGTTGCCGTTGAAGATGAGACGGTTATTGAGCAACTGGCTAGAGAGTGCCAGATCGACCTCCATGTCGCTAAAGTCACCCTTCTCGCTGCGGAAGTTAGGCGAGATGCTCCACTTCTCGCTCATTTTCCCCAACATGCTAGAGAGCTGTGAGGACAGTGTACTTGAAGCCACCGAGGTCATTGACGTGAGTTCGCTGTTGCGCGTGGTGTTAGTGTACTCGGGGGTATAGAAACGGTTCAGCGCCAACAGATATACCATCTGCTGGTTCATCATCTCGTCGGTACTGATAATGCTTTTGACCTTGCGGTAGACATCGGTAGGCAGCGTGGGGAACTCAAGATCAAAAGAGATATCGGGCTGGCTCATGGGCCCTTTGGCGCGTAGCAACGCATGCACAGGCACGTTGGTGCGATTAATCTCCTTGTCGCTGGCAAAGGATTCGTCAAGGTCACGTATGTTGGCATTGAGCGAATAAACTGCCTCTATATCAAGCAGTGCCGCATAGGGGTCACCCTGGAAGCTGATTGACGAGCCATCCTTGATGGTAAAGTCCTTGATGATAATGTCTTGCAGGGTGAAGTTGTAATTGCCCTTGTCAAGGACATACTTTCCGAACATCGTCATCTCGTCGGCATCATTATAGGTCATGCGCAAGTTGCCTCGGCCCGTCGCCTTAATTTGGTCTCCGCCAACGGGATCCATGACAATGACTAGCTGGGCATCGGGCGTGATGTCGCCCTGTAGGTCAATATTGTAATGCGTTGGCTCGGACTCTTCCTGCTTCTGAGCCTGTGCTGTGAGTTGGCGAACAATGGCGGGCACAGTGTCTTCCTCGACAGGTTGCACAAGTGGCTGATTTTGAGCATCGCGGTCATGGAAAGTGATAAAATTGTACTCGCTTGCCTCCTCACTATCGCTCAGCACAAAGGTGAAGCGGCTGCGTCGCGCCGTCTCCATGTTCACATTGATGTTGACTACACCCGGCTCACCTGTAACAAATGCCGCACCATTGCCATAAACTGTGCCATACCAAACAGGGTTATCTTTCACGCTAGTGTCGTAGCACAAGAGGTTGTCGGCCTGGGTGATGCCAAAGTTAAAGACAGGCTTGTGGAAGCAATCATGCTTAAGCCATCCGTCCATGCGTGCCTCGTGCCCATCGCGATCGTGGATGCGGACATTGTCAAACGTGATGAGATTAGGAACAATGTGGACTGAGTCGCCAGCGCAGGTATAATAGACATTGGTATAATCCAGTTTAAAGCGCAAACTATCAACGAGAATATCACCCTTGAGATTGATGTCATGAAAGTTACCAAAAAGAATGGCGTGACCTGAAGCCTCACCCTGGACATCGCTGGTGAACGCCTTCATGAACGGCTTCATAAAGGCTATATTGGCGCGATCGGTCAAGAAATCGAGGTAGAGCGAGTCGGCCGCGATAAAGATGGCGCCATCGACAATCGATGTGCCGCCATTCTTCTGGTTGATGTTTGCCTTGAGCGACACTCCCTTCTCCTCGTTGAGCCACTGGCTCTCGATATCGGCGTCACCCATGACCGCATGGTTGTATGCCAGGCCTGTGACATGAAGTCCAGGTGTGAGCAAGCGTGGTGACTTGGAGAACAAGTCGCTAGCAAAGAAATCGCCCGATGCGCGCCCCCCAAAGACCACATTATCGATGTTCAGTGTCTCGAAGACATAGTCGAGGCTCACATCGTTGAGTTGCAATTTGAGCACATCGTCGGGGTTATGCGAGACACGTCCATTAATACGGACAAATTGATTCTCGCACTGTCCTGCTAGGTTATAAACAGAAATGGCCTCCTTATCAACAGTTACGCGACCAGGCTGCACCATCCATGCCGTGTCGTTGAACACCAACTTCGAAGGGTTCACATCAATATCGGCGCGTATGCTTCCTGACGGGTTGCGGGCCAGCAATGCTGACAGATTCAAGTTACCCGAGAAATCGCGCTGGCGCTCGACCTTCCACGCCAGGTTGCTCGCCAACGAGTCATTGCCACCATAGGCATCGAGGTCGATGTGAATTTTGCCTTTCTTGGAAGGATAAATGGTGTGTGCATCGACCCTCATTTGATGGGTCTCATGGTCAAGTCGGGCGTTGAGCGATGTCTGCTCGATAATGTTCTTGCTGCCTTGCAACAGATAGGGTGCATTGAGCCGCACATCAAAACCATGCCCCGTTTCATCGAGACGCCCATCTAGGGTTGTCTTGTAAAGCAACTTAACAGGCAGGTTGAGGAACTGCTGCAGCTCATCGGTGGGATTGATGACAAAGCTGAAGTCCACATCGTTGGGCCGTTTACTCTTGTAATTATGATTATATGCTCCAAAAAGCTTGGGGAAAGTCTCGGAAAGCATCGTCTTGACCGACGGGACCAGAGTAGCAAAGTCATAAGACCCCTCAACATTGCCTTCAAGGACAGGTGACTCGATGCGTATGCTCTGTGGTGAGGAGGCATTGTCGGCATGGACGGTGAAGTGATCGATGTTGAGCATCTTCTCTCCCTTGACCAGTGCGATATCGGTCAGCTCGACAGAGCCATTGGCTTGATCGATGCGATTGCCCTGGAACGACCCGGCAGCCTTGAGCGACACGATGTCGATAGGCGACTTAGTAGTCAGCCCCAAGCGGTTGATCATCAGTTGTGAAGCATCGGCCACAAAGTCATAGCGAGAATTTGGTCCATCGAGCAACACCGAACCCTCAACAGTTACATTTCCATTGGGATCGTTAATGGTAACAAGACCACCATATGTGTTTCCTTCTGCAGCGATATTGGCCGTAATATTCTGATATCGATTGCCCTTCAGTTCGATAAAGTCAACATGACCATCGAGTGTTCCTATAATGCCTTTACCTTGCAGTGTCGCATCGACCTCGGCATCCACGCCGATGTTGCCCAACAGCGGCTCGCGCGCAATGAGTCGTCCCAGGGCAAACTGCGACGTGGCAACATGCCCTTGGAACTGCTTTGCCCCACTGGATGAGTTCTGCAACGAGCCTTGCAAGGCAACACTACCCAAAGCAGTGTTCACATCGCCATCAAAGTGAATCTGGCTCTTTGTCCCTTGCAATGAAGCATCCACGCCTAGGGCTTCACAGCGCGCAAGGATGTCTTTCACTTGCGACGACATAGATGGTGCAAATGTCATGATGCGTTCAACGACAGGCCGCGTTGCCTTGAAATGCAGTTGCGGCACATCGAACGAGAGCGATTGTATATCTTTTAATCCTGTAGCCGATCCGCTCAACCTTATGTCCAAATTTTGTCCCTCGTCATGCAGGATGAACATGGGCACATCGACATAGTCAGCATTTCCCTGCAAATTGGCTGCAAGCATCAAGGGATCATCGAAGCCCTGCAACTGCGGGGCGAATGCCTTGAGGTCACTGGGTGTGATGGTGCTGGAACCAATGTTCAGCTGGTGAGTCATGCTCGGCAGCTCTTTTCCCAGCTGATTCAGCGCCGAGTAGCGCAACTGCAGGTCACCCAAGTTAATAGACGAGTGCGGCAACTCAAGCTGGATATCCTTGACATCGAGTTGCTGTTGTGTGATCATGACATGAGAGGCAAAATTCTTGAGCGAGAATCCACTGCGCTCATCTAACGAGAGTCGCTTGACCTCGATATCAAAGTCGTCGTTCTTGAGACGCGGCAAGGAAACGTCGGCGCGCAGGTTGGAAATGTGGACATGGTTGGGGTCAAAACGGTCACCCTTGCGGGGCTCATTGAGCACATCATATGCAATGTCGCACTTGCGGATTACTACGTTTCGTATCTCCAGGTCGAAAGGCTTGGGAGGCTGGTCTCCCTTAGGCTTGAGTTTATCAATAATGAACTGGAGATTCGTGTCGCTCTGCTTATCAGGACGTGTGATGTGACCATGCAAGCCCACCAGCTCGGCATAGGTGAGAACGATTTTGCGCTTGGCAATGAGGTCATAGAGGCTCATGCCTGCTCCCAGTTTGTCAAAAACAATCATTGAATCGCCTTGCTGGTCAGGAATGAGCACATTTTTCAGTGTGAGTTGGTCGAAGGGCTCGATCGTGACCTCTCCGATTGTAACTGGTGTGCCCAGGTATTCACTGAGAGCTTTCTCTCCCTCGGTGCGGATTTTGTTCTGGACTGGTGGAAGTGACAGGGTCAGATATAGCCCCGCAAACAAGAGCACCACAGCGATAATCACCGTGACCAGTATGGTGCGTATGGGGTTATATATGTGTTTAGCCGTCATTGGTCCAATCAAGAATTAAACCTACAAAATTACGCATTTTTGCTTAATGCGGCAAGAGCATGGTGAAAAATCACCGTGTTATATACAAAAAGTGAGCCAATCAAGGCTCACTTTTAGTTATAGTTTGTAAAAGAGGGGTTATTTCATCGGTTTGAATTGGTTGTCGTAGTGCAATTGGGTGCCGTCCTCGAGCACGGCCTCATAGTTTCCTTTTTTGTCCTTTTCCATCTTGATCACGCGCGATGTGATTTTGTTCTTGGCCATATCCATCTTGATGCGTCCATCAATCATTCGCTCGGGGATTTCGGCGTCATTGGCCTCCACCCTGCTCCATTGCCCATGCTTGTCAAAGACCACCAGCACCGAATTGTCGAGCACAACAAAGTACTCGTCCTTAATCTTCTGTGTGACGGTGTACACCTCGGCCACTTCTGTCCCAGGAAAATAGGACTTCAGGTTATGAGTGGCTAGGTCGGGCAACTTTTTTACTTCAATAGGGTACTTGCTTTCTTGTGCCCACATCAGGGTTGTACCCATGAGCACAGCCAGCAGGATCAACAGTTTTCTCATCTTGCTTTTGTTTTAAGATTAGACAGTAAGGATAATGTTATGCTCCTCGGCAATGCGGCGCATGTTGAGGATGGCGTAGCGCATGCGTCCCAGGGCAGTATTGATGCTCACCTGTGTGCGCTCGGCAATCTCCTTGAAGCTCATGTTCTTGTAGTAGCGCATAAGCAGCACCTCGCGTTGCGACTCGGGCAAGGCCTTGATGAGCCGGCGTATGTCACGGTGTATTTGTTGGGTCACCATCGTGTCCTCAACGGTTTGGTCACTGAGTTCCTTGCGGTTGAGCACGTTGTACTCGGTGTCGTCGGTCGATTGAAGGTTCACTGCACGCGACTGCCTGAAGTAGTCAATGATCAGGTTGTGCGCGATGCGCGAAATCCATGCCGAGAAGTGTCCGTTCTCGACATAGCGTCCTTGCTTGAGGGTGACGATAGCCTTCACAAATGTCTCTTGAAAGATGTCATCTGCCAGCTCGTCGTTCTTTACCGAATGAAAAATATAGGAATACAGTCGGTCTTTGTGTCGCTCAATCAGCGTATCAAAGGCTTCGTTTACTCCATCGACATACAAAGCGACCAGTTGGTCGTCGCTTTGGTCTTGATACATTCTCATTTGTTCTAATTTTTGGTTTCTAATGAGTAATGTTTGTCGATAGGCAAATGTTTTTTAAAATGAACAATCTAGTTAACTTGTTGTGTAAAACACGTGGCAAAAGTAGTGATATTTTTTTACACTGCAAGAAAAAATCAAGAAAAATGTGACGAAAAAGGATAAATTTTATCGAAAACCGTCAAGAATTAGGCTATTATTTGCGTCTTCGGGCCTTGATAAAGAGTTGTGCAATTTTCCACCCCAGGAAGACATAATCGGCCGTTTTAAGGTGCCCCAGCGTCTTGTCGTTGAACATGAGTCCGCGTATGCCATTGTCGTTAACACGCGTCTTCATGCCATCGAGTGCGGCACTCATCTTCACCTTTCCAACCTCGCGTCGCAGCAACGCCTTGGCCCTGAGCATGCGCAGTTGCTCAAGCGTGAGGCCCTGCCACTGGGTGCTGGTGTCGGCAGTGGGCACCATCAGTTCAGTGTTGTCCATATCACTCTTCATCTTTGGCATTTAGGAACAATTTGGTTACATATCGCGTGATGGGGTCGACAATGAGTTGGCGCTTGAAGGCATAAACCACGCCCATGATCAGCAGCAGCACAAACACCACCAGCAAATTAGCGCCCCACAACCCCATCCATTGCGACAAGAAATGGATCAGGGTCGACACCAGAAAGAACAGCGCAAAGCCGCCAATGATGACTAGCACTGCCACAAAGGCAATGGCTGACAGCAGTACTGACGATTTTTCCGCTGCTGTCAACTTCTCATACTTCATCTCGAGCGAGAGGTATTCACGCCCCTCCTCAATCAGCCGTTTGTAGTCTAAATCTTCCATATACACAATGCAAAATGCACAATGCACAATGCTCAACAGCTAACTGTGATTGTGCATTATGCATTAAGTTTTATTCCTCAATTTGAGCACTGATTTGCTTGACAAGCTGTTCCACCTCGTCGTCACTGAAATCAATGCCCTTCTTCTTGAGCAGTTCCTTGATGCGAGTACGCAAGTCCTCACCCTTCTCGGGGGCGAACAGGATCGCGGTTGCACAACCCACAATGGCACCGCCCAGGAATGCATACAGGATACCTAATGATTTGTTCATAGTCGTCGTCGTTTTAAAATAATGTTAGTCCTTCAGTTCCTCAGCGATCTCGTCGGCCAGCTCCTCAAGCTTGTCCTTCTTCAGCGTCACGCCTTTTTCCTTCAGAATCTCAGCGATTCTGCTACGAGTCTCTTCGCCTTTCTCGGGCGCGAAAAGCAGTCCCACGGCAGCGCCGGCGATTGCACCGCCCACGACAGCCAGAATAATGTTCAGTGGTTTCATCTCGATTATTTCTTTAAAAAGTGATTATATTCCCAAGTCACGACGCAACTCACACGCGAGCGCCATCCAAAAAACTACTTGCAAGACACGTGCCACACATGACAGCGTCCTACAAAAATCGCCCCAAAGGTAACAATTCTTTTATTCACCGCCAAATCTTTTGCACAAAAACTGCAAATTTGTCCACTTTTAGACCAATTTGTCTGTTTGCTGAAAAATGACTACCGTTGCCTACGGCGAAAATAGGCTGCCCCTCGGCAATAAAAATAAGCCACGAAGTTTTTGAACTGCACCCCAAAAGTTAGACACAAAACTTTTGAGGTGCAGTTTTTATATGAAGTACACATTTGAGGAAAAACTAAACATTGTAACTTTAATCAAATCAGGTTATCCTCTCAACAGATTATGCAATGAGCGTCATCTTGACCACAAGATGGTAGAAATCTGGCGAGATCGCTATGAGTTGTATGGAGATGCAGGTTTGCGTTCTGGGACTAAGGCTTATGGTTGTCCAGCGAAAGTAAAAGAGGAAATAGTGCGTGAACATCTTGAAAAAAGTGTATCTTTGTCGTCGCTAAGCATCAGATATGACGTTAGTTGTTCAGCAATAAAAGTATGGATGGGCAAAGTGCGTCAGTCAGGATACGGTGCATTATATAGGCAAAAGAAACGAGGGCGACCGCCCAAAGATCCGATGGCAAGACCGAAGAAAAGAGAACCACAGACTGAACTTGAGAAGCTACAAGCGGAGAATCTCCGTTTGAGGGCGGAGAATGCATTGCTAAAAAAAGTGAAGGCCTTAGTCGAGGAACAGCAAGCCCGAGCACGGCTCAATGGGCAAAAGCCATCGACGAGCTAAGGTCGGGATATCCGCTTGACTTACTTTTAAAGTTGAGAAAGATGGCTCGTTCCGTGTTCTATTACCACTTGAAGCGGCTAAAGGCTGCGGACAAGTATGCTCAAGAAAAAGAGATGATAAAATCGATTTTCCATGAACATAAAGGTCGTTACGGCTATCGCCGTGTCACTGCGGAAATGCGCAATAGAGGGTTCGTTATCAATCACAAGACGGTGCAGCGTCTGATGGGCGAAATGTGCCTTAAGAGCAAGATACGCCAGGTGCGTTATCGCTCGTACAAAGGAGAAGTAGGCAAGATTGCTCCCAACATTATCGCAAGGGACTTTGCGGCCGATGCGCCCAACCGCAAATGGGCAACCGATGTGACACAAATAAACATCGGTGCGACAAAGTTGTATTTGTCTCCGATATTGGACATGTTCAACGGAGAGATAATCTCCTACAACCTCTCAAAGAGTCCTAATCTGGAACAGATATATGACATGCTGGACAAAGCGTTTGCCAAGTTCGACAATCTCGATGGTCTTATCCTGCATTCCGATCAAGGATGGCAATATCAGCACTTTGGTTATCGTCAGAGACTGGATGAACATCACATAACGCAAAGCATGTCACGCAAAGGCAATTGCCTTGACAACGCCATGGCAGAGAACTTCTTCGGAATTATGAAATCCGAACTTTTGTATGCAGAAAACTTCGAATCGCCAGAAGCCTTCATGAAGGCTTTGGATGAATATATTGACTATTACAACAATAAAAGAATCAAATCCAGGTTAAAAGGAAAGAGCCCGGTGCAATACCGAACTCTTTCTCTAAGTCATTAATGTTTAACCCGTCCAACTTTTGGGGGTCACTTCATTTTGCACTGGGGTCTTTAGGTCAATCTCAAGAAAAACTATAAATCCAGTTTGATGCCCTTAACCCGTGCATAGCACGAGTCAAGGTAGCGTCCGATGACCTCGAGCGTATTGTCGGCAGGCCTAGCATTCGAGCCACTGGAGCTAAGCACGGTATCATCGTCAAACTCAGCCTCATAGCCCCAGCCATATCCGTCCAGTACCTGATACTCGGGATGATAGTGGTCCAAGTAATTCTGCAGATTATTGTCCTTGATGAGCCGTTCAACGTGGTCAATTACCTCGTCCTTCACCTTGATAGTGTCGCCCCACCCCTCGTCAATCCATGGGCGGAAGACGCATAGCGTCACCTTGTTGTCAATGCGATTGAGCGTATACTCATAGTTAGGTTGCGCCATGGTTCCATAATGTGCATAGTGAAAACTGACCAGCTTCCCCGTCGGCACTGGTTTCTTGGGCATCTTTTCGGTAACGCCCTTGGCACCCTTGCAGCTCATTAGCCCCACCACGACTACAGCCGCTATTGCGAGAATCAATAAATTTTTCATATCGGTGCGATATTAGAGACATTAGACGCACTAGAAAAACTAGACGGCTAGATGTCCTCGTTTACTTGAGTTCTTTCCAGGTACCCTTAATCTGCTTGCACTGGGTGTACATGGCAGGGCAGTTGCTCACCACATAGAACTGTTCCCCTTCGGGCCGAACGACTTCGACCCCACGCCAATTAGTATCCCAGCCTTCACTGTCAATCTGAAGATAAATGACTGTGCCGCCCAGGAACTGGCTCTCTTGATACTTGTTCACTGGGTTGACACGAATCTTGACGCAGTATGGCCAGTCGGGCGTATAGGCATTGGCGGGTTTAGCACCGTCCAGCAATGCAGCAGCCAGATAGGGACGCGCATAAAACTTGTCTTTGCCCATCATTTCCTTGAGTCGTTCGATGGTCGAATTAAAGTTGGTGGTTGTGTTGTTCAACTTCAACGCCTGCTCACCTACTGCACGGTCGCGGCGGTACATCTCAAAGGCCATCACCTGCAACGCAACAGCACCTTGTGGCTCCTTACCTAATGTCTGACGCACCTGCTTGAACTCCTCAAGGTTTGCAGGTATGCCCGTGAAGGTCACCTTACTGCTCTGTGCTTTGTTCCATGTGTCATGGCTGATGCGCCCTTCAATCTTGTAGTTCTTTGAGCCTACGCTGCACTCCCCCTTCTGGGCATAGGCACTCATGACAACTAACGACATTAGCGCTAAAGCCAACATTTTTGATATTCGTCTGTTCATCATTCCAGTAATTTATTGGTTAACTGTGGCAAAGGTAATAAAAAAA
>JAEEVE010000310.1 GCA_016290765.1 Muribaculaceae bacterium | reverse complement strand
GCCAGCGATGGTGATCTTGTCGTTGCTGTCCCACATCTCCTTCTGCCACTTTTGCGGGGTGACGTGGGTGTAGGGGATGCCCATGGCCTCAAGGATGCCGACAACCCTGCCAGTGTTGTAGCCGAAAGTGAAGATGCTCGTCCTGCCCTGACCGGGCATGGCACCCACCTTCTCGATGACCGCCATGCAGTCGAGGTGAGCGAACTGCTCAAGGAAATCGACAAGCGTCTCTGAAGCAAGCGGCTCCTTGTAGTACTGCCTCTTTGATGTGTCGTACACGACGATGTAACCTTTCTGACCTGGGTCAATGCCCATGTATGCCTCTCTCATAATTCAAAAATTTGCGCGTTCTTTTGCCCTGTAAAAGCGTTTCTCCCCGAAGATGAACAACCGTCCACCCAGGGGGAGAAAACGCGCACACAGAAGTACAGAAACAAAAGCACTAAAAAGAAATGTTGTTGGTGGCGGGAGGCGCGGCGTTCTCGTCACGGTAGACGACCTGCCGCTCAACACCGACGACACGGAACGAGTTGAAGATGCGACCGTTCCACTCGTTGACGTGCGCAAGGTAGGTGACCTTGACGATGTTGCCGACACCGATGTCGGTCAGCTCGCTAATCTGGGCGTTGATCAAGTCAAACGCCATGCTGTTGGGGTTCTTCTCCTGGGTCTCGACGACCAATGTGGCGACCTGGTAGGCGTTGCCGTTCTTGCTGACCTTTTCTACTGTGTCAGTAATCTTCTTGATAAATCCTGTCAGTTCCATTTTTCTTCGATATATTTCTCTGCATTATTTACTCTCTCAATAAGCTCTGCGACGGCGGCATCGTCATGCAAGATGCGCACCTCGTGCAATGGCTTCTCCATGAACTCGCAGTAGCACACGAAGTCCACATAGTCGAGGTCGCACACCGCAATCTGCGCCATGATCTGCCAGTAGTATTCGGGCTTGACGGCCTTCAGCGACTCGGCATCATGTATCTCGGTGTAATAAAGCCAGTAGGTCTTGGGCAGCGGACACTTGATCTCGATGCCGCTGTTGGTGCTCACGACCAGTCCGTCGGGACTGCAACTGAAGCCTGGCAAGTCGGGATGCTGGATGCTCCCCACCTCCGTGACTTCCACACCATGCTTGGTGGCGTAGATCTCCCTTGCCTCAGGCTCGTGCTCCGAGCCATAGCGCATGTACTTGTTCTCGCTGGTGGTCAGGTCAAGGTATGCCCAAAAGGTGTCGTCGTTCTCGACAACATCCTTGGCCACGTTGCGCTCGGCGGCGACCTCGCTGATGTAGGTCAGCGCAGCCTTGCTCCAGTACTCGTCTTTCTTCTTGCCCTTGCCCATCAACTCGCTGATGCGGCTGGCGTTGAACTTGCCCATCCTGGCACGGTACCACTCGACCGTGCCTTGATGGATAATTTCTTGGTAATTTGACAAGTCAATCATAGCTTAGTCCTCAAAAGGCAGGTCGTTAAATGTGGGATCAATGGGCTTCACCTCTCCAGTAGATTCGTCAACGATATCCTCACTCTCGGCATCCTCTACCATGGCACGTTCCTTGGCGCGCTCGGCAAGCTCAGCCTTGGCTTCGCTCTTGTCGTTGTCAATGTAAGTGTACTCGTTCTCCTTATACTGCACAGATTGGTCTGCTGCGATAGCCATGCGCATCTCGATAGACCTTGGCGCAGTACCATCGTTGAGCAGTTTTTTCAATACGGTTTTCTTGGACATCTGGTCTTTGTCAGTAACCCACTTGCTTGCCTTTCGCACCCAATCCTTGTCAGAGCGATACGTCTCAGAGTATCTGATAGCGTGGTTCTCTATCTCCTCTACGGTCATGTAGATCGTCTTTGAGAAACCGCTGGCCAGCTTGAAATAGGCTGCGTAGCCGATGATTGGGAGTTTGTCACGCTCTTGTGTCTGATTCCATTCAAACCTTATTTTGCCGTTAAGCCGATTGATTGACTTAATCTCGCCCTCACGGACATCAGTTGCGTTGATTTCAAGGTATTGCCCCGAACGCACCGCAAGCTGTTGGTAGCCTTTATCGTATAACCCGCAGATTTGCCATTTCTGCGGCACGGACTATCTCTTCTCCCCGAAGGGAGCCTCGCACTTCGACGTGTGACAAATCCACGCCTACACTGCTACACTCATCGCAGTTAGTCTCTACACTCCAATCTTTATAATATTTCCATTCATACCCGCGGCAGTGCTTTCGCCTTCCTTTGAGCACACCAGTAATGCAACTAGGATCAACACCTAAGAATTTTCCAGCAGCATTTATTGAACCAAACAAGTATTGTATGTTACCATCAAGCAATGCGACAACAGCCTT
>JAEEVE010000064.1 GCA_016290765.1 Muribaculaceae bacterium | reverse complement strand
GCTGAGACTATATCTGGGGAAACGGCGTTTGGCGATGCCTCTATAGCGGATGTGGAATCAGACTCGCGCCATCTTTATGCCCTGCGATTAGTAAAGTTTAACGCCCTACGATGCAAGATTTCCGACGCCTCACGTTTGTATAGACAGAACATAAAAGTAAAAACATAACAGAAATGACAACAAAGAAAATCTGGAGACTCGCCTTTGCGATGCTTGCTGCTTTCTCCCTTGTCTCTTGCAGCAGCGACGATGATGACAAAGACATTACCAAGGAAATTATCATGAATGTTTCCGCTGAACCGGGCGTTATGTACGATCTCTTCGACAGCATGGGAGAGCATCCCATCGAGTGTATGCAAGTGATGACGGAAGACGAGCCGGGACAATGGCAGAACCTATACTTCAGCGAAGTCAAAGGCTTCACTTACGAAAGAGGTCATGAATACGTGCTGCGCGTGAAACGGACTATTTTGGCCAACCCTCCCCAGGATGCCAGCAACCGCACATACGAACTGGTGCGCATCCTCGCCGACAAGAAAGTGGAAGAGGTGGCAGAACCTGTGGAGAAAGAAGTAAAGAGCGAGGCCGACATAGAGTATGAGCAGCAGTGCCCGGTAGAAAAGTATGCCATAGCCAAAGGTGGCGAATATATGGTAGATGCCGAGGGCAAGGTGACATACGCTGACGGCACACCGACACCCGAATTCGACAAGCATGCACAAATCTACTTGGAGAACATTCTCGACAAGAGCCACCCGCTATGGCAGGCAGGTGCCCGTTATCAGGCAACCTACGCCTATGTCCTTTCACCGCTTTCTGATGAGATACGCCTTGTACCGAGCAATCATTCTTGCTTCCTCTTCAAGAACATACTAACCGAGAGCGAGATGACCCACGTACAGCAATCGATGAAACAGGGAGAACCCCTGCGCTACGCCCTCATCCTCGCCAATGTCTATAAGCGCGGAATACAAAAAGTGGAGTTCACAATTAAGAAGAAATGAAAACAATGAAGATTTGGAGAATCGCCTTTGCAATGCTTGCTGCTTTCTCCCTCGCCTCTTGCTGCAGCGAAAGCAAAGATGGAGATTGGGACCCGATGGTCTGGAAGGCTGAAGTGCCAGTACAGACTACAGATAAGGTTTATAATGTTTCGGAAGACGGTGAGACTATTATTTTTTCATGCCTTAACTATTCAAAACCATGGTTCGCCGAAGCCGAGGTTGATGGAGAGCCAATCCTTCCGCCCTATATGGACGAAATAGGCTATGGGCTTATTTACGGTGAGAATTTCCGTGCAGAGATACACGGCAATAAACTGTCCATTGAATTTAAGCCCAATAAAACAGCGCAGACAACGAATACATCTATTACCGTGACAGCAGGTGATATCTTCTATACGTTCCGTTTCAAGCAGTTTGCAAGCACCGTGTGGCAGTATACCTGCCAAGTCAAGTACTCCCTCTACAGCGTGAGCGACGACCTTCTCCGGTTCTACGACATCACCGCCGAATACCTCGGCATCGACGGAAAACAGCACACCGAGGTTATTACTGACAAAAGTTGGAGCTACATCCCCGAACCTGTCGGTTTTGCCGATATACCCGAAGATTTCAAGTGCAAGATAGTAGCTGTTCGCAAGTCTGAACTCCCCGAATTGACAGCTGACTATTACGAAATCGGATACGGGGTTGACGTACATGTCAATTTTCTCAATGCTGATGGCAAGGTGGTTTCCAAGATAAAGCACACTCTGCCCGACTCCTTCACCTTTGAAACAGACAAGACTGGGATGCAGCACTTTCTAGAATCCACACCTAAGATAGAAATCACCGATTACTCGCAGAAGTTCGATAAGGCAGACTTGATTGAAAAGCTGAAATGAAAGAGCAAATGGGGGCATTTCACCTATAAATAACAGAATAGACAACAATGAAAATCTGGAGAAAATCGCGATTAAGCGAGTGCCATGCAAATTTGTTTGCGAATGGCCGAGTGAGAGCGATTTATGTAAACATCTTCGTGATGTGCGCTGCCATGCTTTCCCTCGCATCTTGCAGCAGCGACGATAATGAAGAATTTCTGATGGACCAACTCTCTGGCACTTGGGAGCAAGTGTATGATGAAGGTGTTGTGGCAGAAGGGTATGTGCAGTACACGTTTACGCCTGGCAAGCCGGCCACAGTGGGTGAATGTACCATTCATGTGTATGATGTCTTTACAGGCGACACGACATTCGTGCGTGACTATGTACTGACCGAGGACCGCCATCTGGCTATATACAATGGGCAGTATGGCACTACGCCATCAGAAATTTATGAGTATGATGTACAGAGGCTGTCAGCGAAAGCGATGACTTGGCACCTCACGAACTCGGATGTTGTTTTGAATTTCAAGAAAGTGAAATGAACAAGAAAACTATCATCACGACACTGCTCGCCCTTGTTGTAAGGTTCGTTAATCCAAGTTAACTGAATAGCAGTGTTTTACGCGCTTTGATTTAAGGTTTGTTTCGGTCTGTTGAGACCTAATTTAATCGGTGAAGAATTTTTCAATTATGTGCGCACGAGCGACGGATACACCGTTTTGCGAACGGACAGAGAGACGTATGAGTATGCGTCGTTGCGCGATGGAGTGCTTGTCCCATCGGGTGTCTTGGCGCATGATCGAGGACTACGTGCCGAACCTGAACAGCGTTTCCTGGCAGCGCAACAACGCAATGTGTTCAATCGCCAGCAGTGTGAGCAAGGCCGTGCGTTGCGTTCAAAACATGACGCATTGAACTCTCATCGTGTGATTGATTATTCTAAATTCCGAGGTTTGATCGTGCTAGTCGAACCTAGCGATGTGGCGTTTTTGAGTGAGGATCCTGTTGCGTTTTATGACGATATGATCAACACCGAGGGGTTCACGGGCTATCATCATCCCAAGGGGACTGACTGGTATCTCCATCAGGAGTGGGTCGATTGTACTGGCTCGGTTCGGGACTATTATGAAGACAATTCAATGGGAATCTTCAAGCCTGTCTTTGATGTGGTTGGTCCCGTGAAAGTTAACTACACAGCCAATCAGTTCGGGGCACAATTCTATAATATCTTTAAGTATGTGGCCCGTACGATTAATGCAACGGTTGACTTCAGTCAATATGATGTAAACGATGATGGGAATATTGATCTGGTATTTGCGATGTGACTGGCAATGGCAATGTAGACATCGCTGATGTGAACAAGGTCATTAATTTGATGCTGGGAAAGGAGTAGTTTCATAAAGCGGGGTTGAGCGCAATGGCTTTCCCCGCTTGAATTTTAATCTAGTGATTATTATTGAAAATATGTAGTTAAATCATAAATAATGTTTAAATCTAGCATTTAATAAGGTGTTTGTTTTTCTGTTTCGGGGAGATTGTTGTATTTTTGTAGGTTGAAAGGTGGACTGCGGTTCTACTGGTTAGAATGACAAAATTTACTGCAATGAAGATAAGCGTTAAAACAAAGTCGTTGGCCACTGTAGCAGTGGCCGTGATGATGGGGTGGGGCACTATGCACGCCCAGAGCATCAGTGATGCACAGCTGGCAAACGTCCAGCAAGTGGTGAAGGCGTTCTTGCCTAGCAACATGGGTATTGGCGAACTCAAGGCCCGCTCAGTTACGCTCGATGGCGATGAGGTGGTGGTCGACCTGAGTGAGAACTTCGGTGATGTGCCGTTCACCAAGGCCTCAATTGACTTGTTTAAGAAAGATATCAAATCCGCATTGGGTGGCGAGTATGCTGGCAAGGATGTGCGCTTGACCATCACTGGCAACGATATTGACAACTACTTTGCCGAGTTTGACACCGACTACAAGCGTCGCCACACGCCGTTTATCACCGAGCTAGACCAGCACCGTCATTATAAAAAAGCCCTCGACGGCAACATTGTCGCCGTGTGGCCCAGCCATGGCTGGTACTTCGAGCCTTACCTCAACCGATGGGAGTGGCAGCGTGCCCGCATGTTCCAGACGGTCGAGGATATGTACACCCACAGCTATATGATTCCTTTCATCATGCCTATGCTTGAGAATGCTGGTGCATACGTGTGGGACGCTCGTGAGCGTGACACTCACAACCATGGCGCCGTGGTCGACAACGATGGTGGACAGGCGCAGACGGGTTACAGCGAGCACAACGGCAAGCAGAAGTGGGAGACTGGCCAGGGTGCGGGCTTCTCATTCGCACGTGCCACATACAAGGATTTTGAGAACCCCTTCGCCGAAGGCACCTTCCGTCAGGTCAAGGCCATTAAGGACAAGAAAAAGGTGTCGACAGCTTCGTGGAGTGTCGACATGGCCGAGGCTGGCACCTATGCCCTATATATCAGCTACAAAACCCTTCCCAAGAGCGTCAAGGACGCACAATACACCATCAATTCGCTTGAGGGCGTCCGCACCTTCAAGGTCGACCAGACCATGGGTGGCGGCGTGTGGGTCTACCTGGGTTCGTTCCAGTTGGCTCAGGGTTTGAACAGGGACTTGGTCGTGCTGAGTAACTACAGTGAGGACAAGGACGGCATCATTACCGCCGACGCCATTCGCGTGGGTGGAGGCAAGGGCAATATCGTGCGCCGCGTGGCGTTGCCTACCGAGGAGAACAAGGCCATCGCCGCCAAGAACAAGGACGAGAAGTACCTGGGCAAGGAAGGCATGGACTACAAGTATGTGGGCAGTGGCGACCACCCCTGGTTCCACATAGGGTCACGTTATTACCTGCAGTGGGCGGGCTTCCCCCACGAGGTCTACTCGACCAGCGAAGGCATCAACGACTACGTTGACGACTACCGCAGCCGTGGCGAGTGGGTTAACTACCTGGCTGGTGGCAGCAGTGTTTTGCCCAAGCAACCCGGTCTGAACATTCCCGTTGACGTGTCGTTCTGCTTGCACACCGATGCTGGCACAACGCCCAACGACGACATCATCGGCACCCTGCTCATCTATTGCACTACCAAGGATGGCAAGCGCTTTGGCAAATATGAGGACGGTACGCCGCGCGAACTGTCGCGCCAGTTTGCCGATATTGTCTCGAGCGAGGTGGTAGGTGACATCCGAGCCAAGTGGGAGCCCAATTGGACCCGTCGCGGCATGTGGGACAAGTCCTACTATGAGGCTCGCGTGCCCGAGGTGCCCGCTCTGCTCATGGAGCTGCTCTCGCACCAGAATTTCGCCGACATGAAATATGGCCTTGACCCTGGTTTCCGCTTTGATGTGAGCCGTGCCATCTACAAAGGCATTCTCAAGTTCATTGCCCGTCGCGATCACCGTGATTATGTCGTGCAGCCTCTCCCTGTCAATTCATTTGAAATCAGCGAGGCATCATCGCCTGGCACTTTCTTGCTCACCTGGAAACCTACCCACGACGAGTTGTCGCAGGATGCCGACCCCACACAGTATGTGGTGCTCGAGCAGGTGGGTCGTGACGTAGGGTTCAAGGAGGTTGCCGTGACGCCCGATCCGCAGTATCTGGCGCGCATCAATGACAACAAGATTCACTCTTACAAAATAATTGCCATGAACGATGGCGGTCGCAGTTTCACCAGCGAGACCCTGTCCTTGGGTATAGCGCCCAATAGCAAGGGCACCGTCATGGTGGTCAATGGCTTCACCCGTGTGAGCGGCCCTGACTGGTTCGATGGTGAGAAAATAGCCGGGTTCTACGATGAGAAGGACCACGGTGTGCCCTATATGCAGCAAATTAACTACCTCGGCTCACAACATGAGTTCCGTCGTCACCTCGATTGGCGTGACGACGATGCACCAGGCTTTGGAGCATGCCGCAGTAACCATGAGACCGAGGTCATCGCTGGCAACACCTTTGACTATCCTGCCGTTCACGGCGAGGCCATTATGGCGGCTGGTTACTCGTTTGTCTCGAGCAGTGTGCAGGCTGTCGAAGAACATCCGTCATTGCTCACTGGCTACAAGGCACTTGACCTTATCCTGGGCAAGCAAAAGGAAATTCCTACCGGACGCGGTGCGAAACCCTCGCGCTTCAAGGCGTTCACGCCAGCATTGATGGATGCCGTGCGCTCGTTTACCGAGCGGGGTGGCTCGGTGTTGGTCAGTGGTGCCTATGTCGGCACCGACATTTGGGACAAGGACAGTGTCAACCAGGTGGAAACCAGCTTTGCCAAGAATGTGCTGGGCTTCCAGTGGGTCGACCGCTCGGCTACCTTGCGTGGCGAGGTATACACCGTGCCCACGCCTGGCAACCTTATGACCGATGGCGATACCTTCCAGTTCTGCAACCAGCTTAATGACAAGCTCTATGCTGTTGAGTCGCCCGATGCCATCAAGGCTAGCGACGACCGTGGATACACCTTCATGCGCTACAGCGAGAACAACATCCCCGCAGGCATCGTTAGCGATCGCTATGGTTACCGCACCGTTGTGATGGGTTTCCCCTTCGAGGTGATGACCGATCGTGCACAACGCAACCACTTGATGCAGACAGTGCTGAACTTTTTCGCTAAATAATCCTCAAGAGAAATACAATAAACACTATAAACAATGAAAAGAATTGATTGTTTTATCCCATTTGTCAATGCCGAGCAGGCTGGACAAACTATTGCGAACTTAAAGGCCGAGGGCCTGGTGAACAACATCTTTTTGCTGGCTGGCGAGAACGCCGAGGCTGCGATCGAAGGCTGCTATGTGCTCAAGGTGAAGAACCTGACCTGCAGCGAGACCATGCGCGTCATCGCTGGACATGTGCAGAGCGACTATGCCATGCTTTACACCAAGCACGACACGCTTAAGTTTGCCCCCTTTGCCGTCGAGCGTTTTGTCAAGCTAGCTGACGACAGCGGTGCCGGTATGCTCTATGCCGATCACTACAATGTCACCGAGAAGGGTGCTGCCAAGGCCCCGGTGATTGACTACCAGTTTGGTTCGCTGCGCGACGACTTTGACTTCGGCTCGGTGCTGTTGTTCTGCAGCTGCTGTCTGAAGAAGGCCGCTGGCATGATGAAGGCTGACTATGAACATGCTGGACTTTATGACCTGCGTCTGAAACTGTCGCAATTTGCCGACATCTGCCACATCAATGAGTTTCTTTACAGCGATGTCGAGCTCGATACTCGCAAGAGCGGCGAAAAGATTTTCGACTACGTCGACCCGCGCAACCGTGGCCGCCAGATTGAAATGGAGGCCGCCTGCACCGAGCACCTCAAGGAGATTGGTGGCTACCTGGCCCCCGAGGTTGACGGCAAGCCCAACTTCAAGCACATCGAGTTTGACCAAGGTAACTTTGAGGTCGAGGCGACGGTGATGATTCCCGTCCGCAACCGCATCCGCACCATCCGCGACGCGATTGATAGTGTCCTGCGTCAGAAGACCAACTTCAAGTTTAACCTCATGGTGGTGGACAACTTCTCAACCGACGGCACGCGTGAGGCTATTGCCGAGTATGACGATCCACGCTTGATTCATATCATCGCCGACTACTATGACATGGGCATCGGCGGTTACTGGAACCTGGCGGCACATCACGAGAAGGCAGGCAAGTTTGTCGTTCAGCTCGACAGTGATGACATGTACAAGGACGAAAACACGCTGCAGACTATGGTCAACGCCTTCTATGAGCAAAACGTGGCGATGGTCGTGGGCACCTACCTGATGACCGACATCAATTGCAATCCCATTCCTCCCGGCGTGATTGACCACAAGGAGTGGACTCCCGAGAACGGCCGCAACAACGCCCTGCGCATTAATGGCCTGGGAGCTCCTCGCGCCTTCTATACCCCGGTGCTGCGCGCCGTCAAGATTCCCAACACCAGTTATGGCGAGGACTATGCCTTGGGCTTGAACATCTCGCGTACCTATCAGATTGGTCGTGTCTATGAACCCGTCTATCTGTGCCGTCGTTGGGATGACAATAGTGATGCAAGCCTTGATGTCGAGAAAATGAACCGCAACAACCTCTACAAGGACCGCATCCGCACTTGGGAACTCCAGGCCCGCATCAAACTTAATAAGAATTAAAGAATGTACTTGAGTGAGCAAATAGATGCGCTGCTCCAACGCCAGTTGAGTTCGTGGCCTGTGGCGCGTGACAACTATGCCGCGCTTCAGCAGCTGCCCATGCGCAGTGTGTCTTTGGCTCACAGCGAGGTTATCCTGCAGTATAACCCCGTGCGCCGTCGTTCGAGCGGCGCACGGGTGGATGCTGCCTCGTTGGCGGCACGGCCATGTTTCTTGTGCCGTGAGCATCAACCCGCCGAGCAGGAGATGGTAGAGTGGGGCGGAGCCTACAAGATTCAGGTCAATCCTTATCCCATCTTTCCGGCTCATTTGACCATTGCCTCGCTCGACCATGTGCCGCAGCGCTTGGAGCCGCGCCGCATCGACCAGATGCTGCAGTTGGCGCTGGAGTTGCCCGACTGGGTGTTGTTCTACAATGGTCCACGGTGTGGTGCATCGGCACCCGATCACATGCACTTTCAAGCAGGCTGCAAGGGTTTCTTGCCGTTGTGTGACGAGGTAGTTGACCCAGCCCTATGGCCCGATGATGAGCTGATTGAGGCCTCCAACGATGGGTTCATCGGTTTTACTCAGCGTCTCGACCGACCTTTGTTCTTCATCCGCACGGAGAGCCGCCCCCTGGCGAGCTTTTACCTCGCACGGCTGCAAGTGGCGATGATGTTGGCGACGGGAAGTGCTGACGAACCCATGCAGAATGTGCTTTGCTGGCACGAGGGTGACTATTACAATGTGGTGGTGTTTCCTCGCCGCAAGCATCGACCCGACTGCTATGGCGAGGGAGAGGGACGGTTTTTGCTCAGCCCTGCCTCGGTCGATATGGGAGGAGTATGGACTATCGCTGTTCAGCGCGACTATGACACCCTCACAGCGACCCACCTGCAGGATATCATCAACGAACTTTGTGCCGACAATGCCACCATCGTCCGCATTATCGACAACTTTCATAAAACTTGAAACGATAACTAAAAGATTATATGAATAAGCAACAACCAACTGTGAGCGTAGGTATCATGAACGAACCTGAAGTTCGTTTTACACTGAACGCTGAATATAGCTCAAACGAAGGTGTCTACTCTGGCGACCATCTGATTGTGGCTCAAAACGGGAAGCTATTGTGGAATGGCAGACTCACAGATGAAATTGTATTTCAACCTGTCGCTGATGGCTCATTCACGTTGCATGATGTGACCATTGGGGTCAGTTTCCACTGGAGACGCAAGGAAGACCAGACCTTTAAGGGTGCTCTCAAGTTCATCGTTGAGAATGGTAGTGTGACTGCCATCAACGTGGTGCCCGTTGAGGATTATCTGACTAGTGTCATCTCTAGCGAGATGAGCGCAAAAGCCTCAATCGAACTTCTCAAGGCACATGCTGTGATTTCGCGCAGTTGGCTGTTGGCGCAAATCCAAAGCAAACCCGCAGAGAAAGCCACGAGCGATTCGGTGATGAGCGACCTGCAGCCCGACTTGGGTGGCAATGGTGACGATGAGGAGACCATCAAGTGGTGGGATCGCGATGACCATGTCAACTATGATGTCTGCGCCGACGATCATTGCCAGCGCTATCAAGGCATCACGCGCGCCTCGACGCCCACAGTCGAGCAGGCCATCCGTGCCACCTGGGGCGAGGTGCTCATGCATGGTGGACAGCTGTGTGATGCACGCTTCAGCAAGTCGTGCGGTGGTGTGATGGAGGAGTTTGAGAATTGCTGGCAAGACGAGCACCATGATTATCTGGTGGCCCGACGAGACGGCGAGGACGAGAACGACTTCCCCAATCTCACCCGCGAGTCGGCTGCCGAGGAGTGGATTCTCACCAGCCCCAAGGCATTCTGCAACACCCATGACCCAGCCATCCTGAGTCAGGTGCTCAACGACTATGACCAGGAGACCACCGACTTCTATCGCTGGAAGGTCGAATATACCCAAGAACAACTCGCCGACCTCATCAAGCGTCGCACCGGCGTTGACTATGGCCGCATCCGCGACCTGCAGCCCGTGGCGCGTGGCACTAGCGGACGCCTCTATAAGATGAAGATTGTGGGCGAGAAGCTGTCGCGCGTCATCGGCAAGGAGCTCACCATTCGTTATGCCCTCAGCGAGACCGCCCTTTATAGTTCGGCATTTGTCGTCGAGCGTCATGACATCGATGCCGATGGCTATCCGCGCAAGTTTGTCCTGCGTGGCGCGGGCTGGGGCCATGGCGTGGGCCTGTGCCAAATTGGCGCTGCTGTCATGGGTGCTCATGGTTACAGCTACCGCCAGATTCTTCTCCACTACTTCGCTGGAGCCAACATAGAGAAACAATATTGAATGAAGAATGAAAGATCATATGAACACCAAAACTCAAGAAACCAAGCGCAACCCGTGGTTGTGGATTCCGACGCTCTACTTTGCCGAGGGCATTCCTTACTTTATCGTTAATAACATCTCGGTGCTCATGCTCGCCAAGATGGGTGTTCCCAACGGACAGATGGCTCTGTTCACCAGTATGCTCTATCTGCCCTGGACCATCAAGCCGTTTTGGAGCCCGTTTGTCGATATCATTAAGACCAAGCGTTGGTGGGTAATTGCCATGCAGGTCATCATGTCGGTAGCATTTGTGCTGCTGACATTGGCCATGCCCAAGCCCACGCCTGATGTCATTGCCAGCGGTCAGACTCCCATCAGCATGTTTTACATCACCTTGATGCTCTTTGTCATCACGGCCTTTGCAAGTGCCACGCACGACATTGCTGCCGACGGGTTCTATATGCTTGCTCTCACACAGAAGAACCAGGCGGCCTTCGTGGGCATCCGATCGACCTTCTACCGCCTGTCATCCATCTTCGGACAGGGCGTGCTGGTCTACATTGCCGGAGCCATTGAGACCAAGTATGACAACATCCCTCTCTCATGGCAAGTGACTATGGGTGTGTCGGCAGTCATCTTCTGCTTGGTAACGCTCTATCACACTTTTGCCGTGCCCAAGCCGGCGGCCGACAGGTCGCACATAGAGGGCGAAAAGGCATCTGCAGCACAGATTGTACGCGAGTTCGGACAGTCATTTGCCACCTTCTTCAAGAAGCCTGGTTTGTGGCTCGCCATCGTGTTCATGCTGCTATACCGCTTGCCCGAGGCATTCCTCATCAAGATGTGTACCCCCTTCCTTGTCGCTGGCCGTGAGGTTGGTGGTTTGGGGCTCTCGACCGAGAACGTCGGTCTGGCTTATGGCACCATCGGCGTGCTTTTCCTCACCATTGGCGGTATCCTCGGTGGTATCTATGCCTCCAAGGTTGGGTTGAAAAAGTCACTATGGGTCATGGCGGCATGCATGACATTGCCTTGCCTCACTTTCTGCTATCTGGCCGAGTTGTTGCCCACCAACCTGGTGTCGATTAGCATTGCCATTGCGATTGAACAATTTGGTTACGGCTTCGGCTTCACGGCCTACATGCTCTATATGATTTATTTCAGTGAGGGTGAGTTCAAGACATCGCACTACGCCATTTGCACTGCTTTCATGGCGCTGAGTATGATGATTCCGGGCATGTTTGCCGGTTACATCCAGGAGGCGCTGGGATATGCCAACTTCTTCTGGATGGTGATTGCCTGCTGCATTGCAACCCTGATTGTTACCTACCTAGCTGACCGCAAAATCGACCCCGACTACGGCCACAAATAAATAAGACAACGAATATGAAACGAAACATTTTAGCAATAGCATTCGCATTGGTGGCGATGGCGATGAGCGCCATTGTTAAACCAGGCATCGAGGTGTTGCGTGACGGCGGCTTCAAGCAGTTGCAAGGCAAGCGCGTAGGACTGGTGACCAATCCCAGTGGCATCGACAACAACCTCAAGAGTACCGTCGACATCTTGCATGAGGCACCGGGTGTGAAGCTGGTGGCGCTATTCGGCCCCGAGCATGGTGTGCGCGGCAACGCACATGCGGGTGATGCGGTGGGCGATGCCATTGACCCCGCCACGGGCATCAAGATGTACTCGCTCTACGGCAAGACACACAAGCCCACTGCCGAGATGCTGCGCGATATCGATGTGCTGGTCTACGACAT
>JAEEVE010000063.1 GCA_016290765.1 Muribaculaceae bacterium | reverse complement strand
TGTAGCGACTCGGGTTTGAACAAGAGCGTCGCCATCTTGACACTGCGTGGGTTTCGTCCGAGCAACATTTGGCGCAACTGGAAGGCCGTCACGCCTGTATCGACGATATCTTCGATGATAATCACGTCGCGTCCCTCAATGTCCTCACTGAGTCCCATGATTTCTCGAACCTTGCCGGTCGAACTGGTACCCTCATAGCTCTTGAAGCGGATGAAAGTAATCTCGGCATGGTTCATCTGGCATGCGCGGAACAGGTCGGCTGCAAACATGAACGCCCCGTTGAGTACGCACAGGAAAATGGGGTTCTCACTCTTGCAATCACGGCGAATTTCAGCCGCCACCCGCTGCACCTGTTCGGCAATCTTCTCACGCGTCAGATAGGGCACAAACTCCAGCCCCTTAAAAGTCACTGTATCCATAATCCAGAATTTTAGATAATAATCTTTTGCTAGCTTGGCTGTAATCGCGCCAAACCTAAAAGATGTGCAAAAGTAGTGAAGAAACTTTGTTTGCGCAAATGTTGGGCACGACAAAATATTTTTCAATAGTTTTTTTCGTTTTTTCGTGACTTTCACACAAAAAAGAACTAACTTTGTATGCTTGAACCGAAACCTCCCGCACTTTGCTGGAGATAACCAACTATAAGCTACTCGAATACAGCTCTATAAGCCTCCTATGAAGATATTCACTACCGACGGCATTCGCCGCATTGAAGAGAAAACCATCGAGCGTGACAACCTTTCACGCCTTGACCTGATGGAACGCGCCGCTGAGGCGGTAACCTATGAGATTGTGTCGCGCTGGCGCACTAACAAACATATCATCATCTTTGCCGGCCCCGGTGACAACGGCGGTGACGGCCTTGCAGTGGCTCGCCTGCTGCACGCCCAGGGCTACCACCCCGAGGTGTACCTGTTCAACATCCGTTCGTCACAACTGTCGAAGTGCTGCTCCACCAACCGTGACCGCCTGTTGGAGCTGGAAGACCTCGACTTCATCGAGGTCACCGACACCTTCACACCGCCCGAACTCACTGAGAGCGATGTGGTCATCGATGCGCTCTTCGGGACGGGGCTGCGTGACCCTCTGCGCAGTGGCTATGCCCAGATGGTGCAATATATCAACGACAGTGATGCCTATGTCGTGTCGATTGACATGCCTTCGGGCCTGTTCGGTGAGTGGAATATGGGCTCCGACCCACGCAACATCATCTGCGCCGACTTGACGCTGACCTTTAACTTCCGCCGATTGTCGTTCTTCTTCCAGGAGAATGCCCGCTACATTGGCGACCTGAAGATTCTGGATCTGGAGATGAGCACCGACGCCATCGCCGCCACTCCCACCGACTTCTACCTCATCGAGCATGAGGACGCGCACAACATGATCAGCGAGCGCGACCCGTTCAGCAACAAATATGACTATGGCACCATCCTGCTCATTGCCGGCAGTTATGGCATGATGGGCGCAGCCATCTTGGCCTCTCGCGCCGCGATGCGTGCTGGCGCAGGCCTGGTCACGGTCCACGCCCCCCGTTGTGGCTATGGTCCCTTGCAAACCGCTGTTCCCGAGGTCATCTTTGAGCCCGACCGTGGCGAGATCTATACATCTGAAATCGAGATTCACCACCAGTATAGCGTGGTGGCTATGGGGCCAGGCATGGGCACCAGCGACGAGACGGTCGAGGCCGTCGATGCCTTCTTGAAGAGTTTCCGTCGTCCTTGCCTGCTCGACGCCGACGCGCTGAACTGCATCGCCCGTCGCCCGATGTTGCTCCGCAGCATACCCAAGGGCTCGGTGCTCACGCCGCACGCCAACGAGTTTGACCGCTTGTTCGGCGAGCATCACACCGACGAGGAACGCCTGCGCAAAGCCATCGAGGTGTCACGCCTCTACGAGATTACCATTGTGCTCAAGGGACATCACACGATGACCGTTCGTCCCGACGGAAAGGTATATATCAACAGCAGCGGTAACGCCGGAATGGCGACCGCTGGCAGTGGCGACGTGCTCACGGGTGTGATTGCCGCACTCATCGCTCAAGGCTACACCCCCGACTGGGCGGTAGCATTGGGCATCTATTTGCATGGATTATCGGGCGATCTGGCTGCCCAGGAGCATGACACCTATGGAGTGATGGCAAGCGACATTGTCGAGAACATGGGTCGCGCCATCCATGATGTGGTGCGCAGGTAACTAGGGCTAATCGGCTAGCAAGAATATCATTAAGGCGATTTGCGAGATGAGGATGGTGGGGATGCCGATGACGAATTGTTTGTGCCGCGTCTTGTGGTGACACAGGAGCATCGCCAGCAAGGCACCCACCGAGCCACCAATAATCGCAAGCAGCACCAGCGCTGACTCGCTTGTGCGCCACATGTGCTTTTTTGCCCGTCGCTTATCATCGGCATAGACCCAAAAGGTCACCACATTGATCAGGATGATATAAATCAGCAGATACTTCATTGAACAAATCTTTCAAAATCACGGCAAAATTACTATAAAATTTTCGATTATGCAATAAAAAGCGTGTTTTAAGCACATTTTTTCATCGAAAAAAAATAATTGCAACAATTACAACACTAAATATCACCATCTATGAGCCATATCCCCTCTTCGCAAGTTGTGTTTGACCTGTTCAAGCAACTCAACAACACGCCGCGTCCCTCGCACCACGAGGAACGCATCGCTGACTTCCTGTGCCAGTTTGCCCAACGCCTTGGGTTAGACTACACACGTGATGCCCATAACTGCGTGGTCATCCGCAAGGCCGCCACACCTGGTCACGAGAATGCCACTCCCATCGTTATCCTCAACCACATGGACATGGTGTGCGTCGCAGAGCCTGGCAAGCAGTTTGACCCGCTGAACGACTCCATCGATGCCTATACCGAAGACGGTTGGATGCACGCCCGCGGCACATCGCTGGGCGCCGACAACGGCATCGGACTGTCGATGGCTCTGGCCATCTTGCAGGATGACAACATCGTGCACGGTCCACTGGAGGTCATCACCACCACCAACGAGGAGGACGGCATGACGGGAGCGTCAAACCTCTCGCCCGACTTCATCCGAGGCCGCAAGGTCATCAACCTGGATAGCGAAGACTACGATACCATCACCACAGGTGCTGCTGGCGCATACCTGCAAATCCACCATCTGCCCATCACGCGGCTGAACGCCCCACGCAGCCACAAGTGGTATCGCGTGGCAGTGGACGGCGGACGTGGCGGACACTCGGGCGTCGACATCAACAAGGGGCGCGCCAGCGCGACTTTGCTGCTGTGGGCACTGCTCAACGCCATCGCCGAAGAGACCATCGTCAACGTGGCTCACTTGCAGGTGGGTGACGCCAGCGCATCCATCGCCAGCCGCGGCGAGGCCATCATCTGCGTACCCGCCGAGGACGCCGTTGAGCAAGTCGAGGATCGTGAGCCACACTTCAACGAGTGGCTGCACAATGAATATGGCGAGACCGACCCCGACGTGCACTGCACCATCACCCCATGTGACCCTTGCGCACAAGTCATCAACCCCAACCAAGTGGCGGCACTGATGGATGCCCTGGAGCAAACTCCGCAAGGCGTGATTGCCATGAGTCAAACAATGCCAGGCACGGTGCACACCTCGAATAATGTGGGCATGGTACGCACACTGGATAACGAGATTACCGTGAGCACCCACACACGCAGTTTTGACGTCGACGAGATGGAACAGACGGGGCTGGACATCAAAGAAGTCTTTGCCGAGGCCGGCGCAACGACCGAGCTGGTGATGTCGGCTCCTGCATGGCAAGAGAACCCCGACAGCGACTTTATCAACCTCACCAGCGACGTCTTTAATGATGTGCTGGGATGGCGCCCGCGCAAGGTAGCGATGCACTTTGTGCTCGAGGCGGGGTTCTTCGTGCAGAAGTTCCCAGGCATCGAGATGGCATCTATTGGGCCGCGCATTGTCGAGCCACACAGCACGCGCGAGCGTGTCGAGCTGAAGACCATCGACGACATCTGGCGCGTGACCATCGAACTCCTCGCCCGCCTAGCATGATTATCGAAGTAAAGTCGCTCGACCAGCCAGGCGTGGAGGTGTACGGTTCGCTGACCGAGGCACAACTACGCAATCGGCTGGATCCAGCTCGTGGCATCTTTATCGCCGAGAGTCCCAAGGTCATCGCCGTAGCACTCGATGCAGGCTATGAGCCGTTGTCGCTGCTATGCGAACGCCGCCACCTGACGGGTGACGCGGCGCCCATCATCGCCCGGTGTGGCGACATCCCCATTTTTACGGGCGAACGTGACCTGCTGGCGAGCCTCACAGGCTACACGCTGACGCGCGGCGTGCTTTGTGCCATGCGTCGCCCCATGCCGTTGCCCGTCGAGGAGGTGTGCCGTGACGCGCGACGCGTGGTGGTCATTGACGGTGTAACCGACACCACCAACATCGGAGCCATTTTCCGTTCGGCTGCGGCGCTGGGCATTGATGCCGTGCTGCTCACGCCCACATCGTGCGACCCGCTCAACCGGCGTGCCGTGCGGGTGTCGATGGGCAGTGTGTTTCTCGTGCCATGGACTTGGCTGGAGCAACCCATTCAATCGCTCAATTCGCTAGGATTCAAGACGGTGGCTATGGCGTTGACCGACCGCTCGGTACCCATCGACAATCCCGCCCTATGCGCCGAGCCCCGTCTGGCCATCATCATGGGCACCGAGGGCGACGGCCTCGCCCACGACACCATCCACCAGGCCGACTATGTCGCACGCATTCCCATGCAACATGGCGTCGACTCGCTCAATGTCGCTGCCGCAGCTGCCCTCGCCTTTTGGCAACTGCGCCCCCAGGATTAATTGTTTTTTCATCCACGCTTTGTAATAATTTGGCCCAAACCTGCGTCAAATAGCAAAAGTCATTCAACAATATGGACAATTTTATCGAAATACGCGATGTCGTCAAGCAATATGACGGACATCTGGCACTAGACCATGTGAGCATGAACGTGCCACAGGGTTGCATTTATGGCCTGCTGGGGCCTAACGGAGCCGGCAAGACCTCATTGATACGCATCATCAACCGCATCACACACCAAGACAGTGGCGAGGTGCTGCTCGACGGACGCGCCATTACCGACGACGATGTAGCGCACATCGGCTATCTGCCCGAGGAGCGCGGCCTGTACAAGAAGATGAAAGTGGGCGAACAAATCGTCTACCTCGCCCGCCTCAAGGGCATGGACAAGGCCACCGCCTACAACGAGATGCAGCAGTGGCTCGAACGCTTTGACCTGGGCGAGTGGCGCGACAAGAAGCTCGAGGCGCTGAGCAAAGGCATGCAGCAGAAGGTGCAATTCATCGCCACGGTGATCCACAAGCCACGCCTGCTCATCTTCGACGAGCCATTCTCGGGCTTTGACCCTGTCAACGCCGACCAGCTCAAGGTCGAAATCCTGCGCCTGAAGCAGGAGGGCAGCACCGTGCTGTTCTCGACCCACAACATGGAGAGCGTCGAGGCCATCTGTGAGCGCATCACGCTCATCAACCACTCGCGCGTGGTGCTAGAGGGCCTCGTTGACGAAATTCGCCAGCAGCACAAGCAGGGCATCCTCGCTGTCGAGCTGCCCAAGGGTGAGACACTCGAGGCCAACGACGCGCTCTACACCATCCTGCCGCCACAGCCCGGCGACCACGAGACGCAGGTGCGTCTGGGTGCTGGCGTGACCATGCACGACGCTATCGCTTGGCTCAACGACCACTATAGCCTGTGCGGTTTCCACGAGATACTACCGTCGATGCACGACATATTTATCAACACCGTAAAAGACCAGAACCATGAGCAAGCTTAAATTGATCATCGCCCGCGAATATATGTCGATGGTGGGACGCAAGTCGTTCATCATCATGACCATTCTCATCCCCATCCTGATGATTGCATGTATCTTGCTGCCCATCGGCATCGGCTACCTCAACCACGAGGGCAGCGAGACCGAGAATGTGGCGGTCATCGACGAGACAGGACGCTATGCCAGCGCCATCGTGGACACCGACCTGTTCCACTTTGTGCCGCTGAGCGGTGACACGGTCACCGACCCGCACCAGTTCTACACCAACGCCGGCGAGAGTCTGACGGCGATGGTAATCATCCCACGTGATGTCGACTCGACCCACCAAGTGACCATCTACAGCGACAAGACTGTGAACGCCTCGCTGAAGATGCAAATCAACCGCCAGCTGAGCGACACGCTCACCCGCGCCCATGTGGCGAGCTATGGCGTTCCCAACCTGCAGAAGATGATTGACGAGTCGAGCGTCAACGTCGATGTCAAGAGCGTGAAGTGGGGCGAGGACGGCACGGAGACCGAGACGAGCAGCGAGATTGCCATGGGCATCGGCTTTGCCCTGTCGTTCCTAATCTATATGTTCGTGCTGATGTATGGCGCGATGATCATGAACGGTGTCATCGAGGAAAAGACCAACCGCATCGTTGAGGTCATCGTGAGTTCGTGCAAGCCGTTCCAACTGATGATGGGCAAAATCATCGGTGTGGCTCTCGTGGGCTTGACCCAGTTGGCCATCTGGACAGTGGTGATGCTCGCCCTGAGCATGGTTGCTGGCAGTTTCATCGGGCTGGCCACGGGCGACGTTTTCACGATGGGCAATGACCCCGCAGCCCTGCAAGCCGCATTGCAAGAGAGCGGCAACGCCGACATGACGCAGATCATCCAGGCCATCCTGGGCGTGAACTACCTGCAAATCTTCACCTGCTTCGTGTTCTACTTCGTGGGCGGATACCTACTTTATGCCGCGTTGTTCGCCGCCTTCGGGTCGGCAGTGGATCAGGCCGCCGACGCCTCGCAGTTCACCACACCCATCATCATCATCATGATCATCGCACTCTATGCCGGCATGGCGTGCATTGAGAACCCCAACGGCCCCATGGCACTGTGGTGCTCGATGATACCGTTCACCTCGCCCATTGTGATGATGATTCGCTTGCCCTACGATGTGCCCATCTGGCAGTTGGCATTGAGCATCTTCCTGCTGTTCGCCACCGCCGCCGCCACCGTCTGGATTGCCTCGCGCATCTACCGCACTGGCATCCTGCTCTACGGCAAGAAGACCAGCTACAAGGACATCTTCCGCTGGCTCCTAAGACATTAGGATGTAATTTAAGACACAAGAACATAAGGACAAAAGACCGCCTGGCTGAATCAGCCAGGCGGTAATTGCTTGTTTTACATTGAAATAATCTGCGGAATCTGCGTGAGAATTATTTCACCAGCACTTTGCGGGCGGTGCCGTCGCTCATGCGGATGATGGTCACACCTTGGTGACTGGCATCGACGCGCTTGCCGTCGATGCTGTAGCGTGCCACCTCATGGGCATCGCCACTGCCGATGGTGGCGACGCTTGAGTAGGCAAGGTCATCAATGCGGAAAGCGGGACTCACCACCTGCTCCTGCCAGTTGCCCGAAGCGTCCTGCAGGCGGAAGCGTAGGTCAAACCAGCCCTTTTCGCCCTGACCCGTCACCTCGGCGAGCGAGCCGCGATAGAAGTAGCCCCAGCCGGGTTCTTGATAGTACTCAGGGATTTCCTCGACGGTCAGTTCATTCCAGTCTTCGGTGCCGTAGGGTGCATATTCTACCAGCACCTCTACAGGTTGACACAGATACTCGCCGCCCCATAAGTCGGGATAGTAAATGTAGTCGAAGTCGCTAGCGTAAAACTCCATCGTGCCGTCGGCAGCCGTGGCAAAACGGTCGGTTATCTTGCCATCGGCATTCTTAAAGTGCAGCATCTCGAGGCTGGGCGGGTTCATGTCTTCCTGGTTCTGGTCTAGATAGGCCGTGGTGGTGTTATGGCCAGGCAGACCGTCTACCTCAAAAATGGGATTAACGACCGTGAACTCGTAAGTGCCCAACCCATCGGGAGAGAATGTTTCCAAGTCAATTTCATTTCCTCTAAATTTGGCGGTCATAGTAGTGCCATCTTGGCAACAGTAAGATTCTCCATAACGACCCACGAAATAATTGGTGGGCAGTTGCAGGTAAACCATGTTCTCATTTTTGTTCAGGTAAGATGTCAATTTAAAGGCATTGATGGGGCAGTTGTCGTTGATGAGTCCCTCGGCCATATCGGTGGGATAAGTGAATGCTTCGGGAGTGGGCAATAGTTGTGGAGAAATGGTGCCGTCATCATACTTCACACCATATAAGTAGTTGGGCATAAACATCCTAGCAAACTCATGGTGCCCAATGTTGATGAATTCTTTTTGGCCATTGTTGACTCTCATTGCTGGTCCAACAATCCATGCAGTAGGTGTAACCATGTTAAACACCCATTCACCAAATGTCACAGTTTCCACATCGCCATAGTCATCGGCAAGTAGTTGTAACACAATGTGCTCATCGGGGTCGCATGGGTTTGTTTCTGGAATATTTGCCCACACCTCATGGGTAAAGACCTCGTCTAATTTTGCTGCACTGGTTCCCACTCCTCTAGAAGAATATGCGACTTTTTTGCTGAGCATCCAGACGCAATCTGAGATTCCGTAACCTATCTGTTCGCAGCCACGAGGAGTATATTTGAAGTCATACACCTGCTGTACATAGTCATTGGGGTTGTTTTCAACCACACAGGTCGTCAAATTGTCGGTGGAGAAATAACAAACATATGACTTGGTTAAGTCCTCAGAGTGCATGATTCTCAGCTGCCTGAAATAGAAGCGGTCGCTGACATCATTTACATGAAATCCGAGTTGGCTCACTCCACTCACACTCCATGAGTAAAGACTTCCCAATCCCTTTCGGCATAGATGGTTATCGACATCGATATGATAGTAGTCACCTTCTTCGTCTACGACATAGGTTCCTAAGTCCTCATCATAGTGCTGCATCCTCGGCTTCAGCAACTCGCCGTCTGGGCCATAGTTGTTCACATCGATGCTATTGGTGCATACTGTAGGGTCGAGTGTGAGGGTCAAGTCGCCAGTCACTTGTTGCTGCTCGAAAATCACATAGTACTGTGAGTGATCCTCAGTTGTGAATAGTGACACGATGTCGTAAACACCTGGTGGTACTTGTCCTTGTAGGGCTCCTTGTCCGCTGTCAAAGGCTACGCCGACCATGCCGTTATCATCATAAATGTATGCGACATAAGGTGCCTCATACACTTCAGGGTCATACCTCATGTCGAGAGTGATTGTACATGGGTTCCCATCAGCTTTGGCAGCGGCTTTTCGAGCCTGTTCACGCATCTGTTCCAAATTCATCTCCTGATAACTGGAGCTGGAATAATGCTTCACGTTCGGGTTCTGGATACTTGTGGGAGTGCAGTCATAATGCACGCAATAGGGTTGAAAATCCAACTGTGCTGGGGCGGTCATGCCCAGCATCAACGCGCAAGTAAGCGCGACGGTGCGTAGAAGTAGTTTTGTTGTCATAACTTTACGGTTTTTAACGGTTAGTAAAAAATTGTCACCGCAAAATTACTGCTACTGCCCAGCTCTTGTCAAGAAAATGACGTGTCACTATGTGCGATTTTCTAAAAAAACACACTAACGGGCGATTTCACACACGATTTGCTATGGGGAATGGTAGGGGACATCACGCAGATGACGCAGATTTTGAAACTGGACAACTGCAACAACTCATTTTTTATTGTCTGTGTTGTTTCAGTTGTCTTTTCCAAAATCCCCAAATCTCAAAAAACTACCTGATGAATTTGGGATGGGCAGGTTTATATTTTCTGTAGAATCGTCTCCAGGTTGCCGACGAGGTAGAATGGCAGGTTAACCAACTTGAAGCGCTTTCCTTTGATGATTGTCGTGTGTTCTTCGACCGAAAAAGGCTCGCTCCAAACCCTAATGGCAATGTCGTAGGGTGAGGCATCGACGAAAGAATGCAGTGAACGCAGATGTGAGTTGTGGCCTGCTTTAACCTCAATGGGAAATAATGTAGACTGGTAGGTCCATACAAAGTCGACCTCCGCACTTCCCCCGCCCCCTTTCTTAGTCCAGAATGCGCGCCTCTGACTCACTTTATTGTTCAGTGTAAGTAATTCTTGGGCCACTACATGTTCGGCGATGCGGCCTCGCCACACATCCTGGATATTGGTGGCTTTAATAATTTCTTGTCGTATGTGGGCGGAATAATTGACCAGTCCTGTGTCTAGCCAAAGAAGTTTGGGCATTCGCCGAGTTTCGCCCAAGGCAGGTAGCAGCGTTGTAGTGGTGGGGTAGGATAGTTCGAGCAACATGGCTTTTTCAAGCAACTGAAATGCTGCGCGAATGTCTTTGCTGCCATATTCTGAACCGGCGAAATTGCCCAACTTGATGATTTCACCTGCATGTCCCCAACCATTAGTCAAGATGAACCTAACGGCATTAACCAATTTGTTTTGACGCACATACTTCTCAACATCACCCTGATAGGCGGTGAGCAATGTCTCATAGATGCGGTCTAATGCTAGTATGTCACGATGCTGAGCATAGTGATTTACTGCTTCGGGCATCCCGCCGACGATTGTGTATTGATTGAAAAAAGACATTAGTGAATGGTGCATCGGCTGAGAATTAAACGGATCTCGGATGGCATATTCAAGTTGTGGTTGGCATTCGGTAGTTGAGGCGAATTCTTGAAATGAGCAAGGCCGCATGGCTGCAAACTCGACCCGCCCCACTGGGAATGACATCTTCACGTCTACCAAATTCTCAAGGAGCGAACCAGCTGCAATTACATGAATGTCGTTTCGTTGCTCATAGAAATAACGCAACAGACCTATGGTTTTGGGCGAATTTTGAATCTCGTCAATGAACAAAAGAGTTTCTCCCTCATGTTTAAGCTGCATTTTGGATGCATACATGAGGTCGATTTTGTTGCTCAATGGCATTTCTCGCTCCAGTACCTCTCGATCTTGGAGCTCCTCTAGATTGAAGTAGAGGTAATTATCATATTGTTTGCCAAACTCGTTGATGACAGTTGTCTTTCCCACTTGACGTGCTCCACGCAATATCAAGGGCTTGCGCAAGTCGCTGTTACGCCATCTGTTCAAATAATCTATGATGCTACGTTTAATCATCTTGATGTCTAGTTTCTGATTTACAGCTGCAAAGGTACAACAAAAAATGTAAAATGCAAGATACTTTGGCTGAAAATTGCCAGAAAATGCAAGATACTTTGGCTGAAAACTATCAGAAAACGCAAGATACTTTGGCCAAAATTGCAAGTCCCCCGTTAGGGGGATTTAGGGGGACTGGACTGACGTACTTAGGGGGTGAGGCCGCAGGAGGACCTCAGGTGGGGTGCCGGCACGGCATTGCTTCATGTAGTCCGAGGGAGTGAGGCCGGTCTGTTTCTTGAAGAGCTTGACGAAGTGGCTGCGGCTGCTGTAACCCACACTCTGACCGATGCCCTCGACGGTGAAGTTTCCATAGTTGGCGGTGTCGTTCATGCGGCGGCATGCCTCACGGATGCGGTAGTGTGTCACCAAGGAGGAGAAAGTCCAGTCCTTCTGCTGGTTGATGTCCTGTGACACATAGTTGTATTTCGCTCCGAGGAGTTCGGCCAGTCGAGGCTCACTGAAATTCTCATCATAAATGTCTTGTGAGTACTCCATCACATGGATGATGTTCTGCCACAACTCTTCGGCTGACTGCTCATCCATGCGGATGGCGCCATATTTCTCGGCTTCGGTTCGCTGCTGCAACTCGGCAAGTTTGCGTCGTTGCTCGTCGGCCGCTAGCAATTCTACATTGTTTTCATAGAGTACGCGGTTCTTCTCCTTGATGCGGTTGCGATTGATGATGAGCAGAGTGATCAGTACCACCGCCAATGCCAGGAATCCGCTCACCACCCACAACATCTGCCGGTCGTGTTGTTGCTTGAGGGTCAATGCCTTTTGTTCCTCGTTCATCTTGTCTAGCTCATACAAAAAACCAGCATTATTCATCTCGTTGGCCTTGGTGACCTGCGCAATACTGTCTGAAGCTCGCCACCACATCAATTCATATTTATCGGCCAAGGTCGGGTTGTTAAAATGACGATAGTACTTCGAGAGTTGGCCATAACCCTCAAACAAGAATGAAGGATCGTTTTCCTGAGTGAATGCCAATTCTTCCTGTATCATTTTCAGGGCATCTGGGTTGCCCATGTTCATTTGAGTGAGGATAACCAAGTTGTTGATTATGCCATGAACACCAACGGCATTAAAGTCGTCAAATTCCTCGTTTGCCTTTTGATGCGCTCCTCTGAAAACTTCAAGGGCTTGCTCGGGCTGGTTTTGGCTCAACAAATCCACACCTTGGTTGATGGCAAGGGCCGTTTTTTGATACCTAATGCTGTCAGGCAGTTTGATGGTTGGAAATACTTTCCTTTC
>JAEEVE010000062.1 GCA_016290765.1 Muribaculaceae bacterium | reverse complement strand
GGTGACGATGAACCTGGGATGCCTTTTCAAACTGCGCGGTATCAACATGACCATCAGCGCGGCATGCGCCAGCGGCTCCCACGCCATCGGATTGGGAAGCCTGCTCATCAAATGGGGCCTGCAAGACTGCATCGTATGCGGCGGAGCTCAGGAGGTCAATCCTTTCTCCATAGGCAGTTTCGACGGCATCGGTGCCTTCTCGAAACGCGAGAACGAGCCGGCCAAAGCCTCACGTCCCTTCGACGCACAGAGAGACGGCCTGGTACCAGGAGGTGGAGCCGCCACAGTCATCATCGAGAGTTACGAGTCGGCCATGCGTCGCGGTGCACCTATCATCGCCGAGGTGATGGGCTACGGATTCTCCGCCAACGGCGACCACATCTCCTCGCCCAACGTTGACGGGCCCCGCAAGTCACTCCTGATGGCATTGGATCAGAGCGGAGTGTCGAAAGACATGATAGGCTATATCAACGCACACGCCACCTCAACCCACGTGGGCGACACCAACGAGGCGAAAGCAATCTACTCGGTGTTTGGCAACAACATGCCGCCGGTCACCTCGACCAAAGGACAGACAGGACACGAGATGTGGATGGCAGGCGCCAGCGAGGTTATATACTCCATACTGATGATGAAGAACAACTTCATCGCAGCCAACCTCAACTACGAGTATGGAGACGAAGACACTGGCAAGCTGAACATCCCGTCGTATCGACTCGACAACCACCCGTTCGACCTGTTCCTATCGAACAGCTTCGGCTTCGGCGGTACCAACTCGACGCTGGTAATAAAGGATTGGAAAGAGTAGTTTCCGGATTTCATATTAATTAGCAACATATCAACAAAACAACTCATCAAACATACAAAACTATGGAAAAAGACGAAATGATCAAGAAAATGGTGTCGATTCTGGCATCTGAATTTGAAGTGGAAGAAGATGTTATAACTCCCGAGGCAAACATCAAAGAGACCATGCATCTCGACAGCCTCAGTTTGGTCGATATGGTAGGTTTGGTAGAAGAGGAGTTCGGTGTGGAAATCAAGACAGCCGACCTGCCCACCATCAAGACCTTCGCCGACCTCTACGACTACGTGTACAAAAACCAGAAATGACCACCGACGACATCACAAGCCTCATACCGCAGCGTCCGCCGATACTGATGGTGGACCGTTTCAGTTATGAGGTCGACAGCCTCTGCCACTCTGAGCTTACCCTGAAAGAGGACAACATGTTCCTACACAACGGCTCGATGGTGCCAGAAGGCTTGCTCGAACACATTGCCCAGACGGCGGCAGCCCACATCGGCTACCGCCGCAAGATGGCAGGCGAGGAGGTGAACTTGGGGTTTATCGGCGACATCAAACGATGCACGATGGGCAAGCGCATGCCAACGGTTGGGCAAACGGTAATGACCACAATGAGAGTGGTGTCGCAGGTAGGCAACATCACCATGGTTTCGGCAGAGAGCACATCCAACGGCGTAACACTCATTGAGTGCCGCATGAAACTCGCCAATTAATACAAGGTTCGCTACGCTTGAAAGGTTTGGGAGATTATAAAGGTTTGAAAGGTTTGAGAGGTTCAAAAGGTTTGAAGGGTTTGAAAGGTTCAAAGTCAAGGTTATGAAACTAGCAGCCACATACGAGAGGAGAATACCATTCCGCGACATCGACTCACTCGGCGTTCTGTGGCACGGCAACTACGTAGCCTACATGGAAGAAGCCCGTGAGTCATTTCTGGCGAAATACGAGATGACCAAAATCCAGCTTGGAGTCGGTGACCTCATTCTCCCTGTCACGCATGTGGACATTCGCTACAAAGGAGCGTTTGTCTATGGTGACGAGATGGTTATTGAGGTGGAATACCTGCCATGCAAGAGGGCTCGAGTGGATTTGTCCTACCGGTTCTATCGAAAAAGCGACCACTTTCTGATGACCGAAGCAATCACATCACACCATTTTTTCAACCCCAAAACCAGAGAGGTGGCTGTTAACAGGCCCGACTTCTACAAAGAATGGCAGGAGAAATGGAAAGTCTTTGAACAATGAAACTGAAAGACAGCCTATACAAAATCGAATCACAGCACGACGGCGTGTTCGACATCCTGATGCTCGACGGTCACCCCGTTTACGAAGGGCACTTCCCAGGCGAACCCATAACACCCGGAGTGTTGTCATTGGCCATCGTGCGCGAGTGTGCCTCGATGCTTGCCGACAAGGAATTGCGCTACTCAGCCGTCAAGAACTGTCGGTTCGCAGCCATGATACGTCCGGCCGAAAAACTCACACTCACCATAACACACACACCGATAGACGACGGCAGCCAGATTGCCGCCGAAATAACCGACAGAGAAGGCAACCTACGTCTGCAACTCGAAGCGACATTGACAGATAGCCTCAATTAGATTCCAATTAAATTGTACGACACCATAATCATCGGAGGTGGCTACGCAGGCTTGACCTGCGGCGTAATCCTGGCCAAGTCGGGACAGAGAGTCTGCGTGCTCGAGAAGAGCCGCGTGCTTGGCGGTGCCTTTCAGTGTTTCCAACGCTCAGGCCTGCGTTTCGACACCGGATTTCACTATGTCGGAGGCGTTGCCGAAGGCGAAATCATGCACCCGATGATGGAGATGTTCGGACTCGCCGACCTGCCTTGGGTACGGTTGGACGAAGAGTTCCTCGAAGTACATTGCGACGACCAGATATACCGACTGCACTGCGGCTACGATTGCTTCGTCGAGCAACTGTCAAGCCAGTTCCCCGAAGAGCGGGATGGCATTGAAGCACTTGTCGAGACGATGCGCAATGTGGCGCAGCACATCTACGAGACAGTAAGACTCGATTCGGGTTTCGAGAACAAACTCATGCAGATTGCGGCAAAGGAATGGATTGAAGAACATATCCGAGACCCACGTCTGCGCAAACTTCTCTGCGCACAAGCCGTCACCACCGACCTCACTCCCAACCTGCCGCTCTACTCGTTCATCCAGTCGCTCAACTCGTTCATTCAGCACTCCTACCGCATCGAGGGCGGTGGTGACACCATCATAGCGCGACTGCGAGAGAACATCATTGCCCATGGAGGCGAAGTGCGCACCGGTTGCGAAGTGACGTCATTTCACGATGACGGCAGAGGCAAGATAGCATCGGTCGGATGCTCCAACGGCGACGTTCTTGCAGCCCGACAGTTCATCTCCACCATACATCCAGCCCTCAGTGTAGCACTCATGCCCGAATGTCCGCAGATACGAGGCATCTACCGGCGTCGCTTTTCACGCATGCCCAACACGCGCGGCATCTTCACTGTGCAACTGGCCATAAAGCCCGACACCATTCCCTACCGCAACCAGGTAATAAGCCTGCTTGGCAGCTCTGACCCCTGGAACACCGACTACAGCTCGTCGGCACCAGTGGAGAACCTGCTCATCAATTATAACGTACCCCAACGGAAAGGCAGTCGGTTCGCCGACAACATAGACCTGCTGACACCGATGGACTTCAACGCCTTTGAGCGATGGAGCGACAGCCGAGTCGGACACCGACCCGACGACTACCGACTACTCAAGGAAGCAAAAGCACAGGAATGTATCGAATTGGCAGCAAAACACCTGCCCGAACTTAAAGACAGCATAACCGCCATCTATACCAGCACCCCCCTCACCTACCGCGACTACACAGGCACCATCGAAGGCTCGGCCTACGGCATCAGCAAGTCGTCCACTGCCATCGCAGGAGGCATGCTTTCTCCCATGACCCCCTTCCCCAACCTATTCTTTGCAGGGCAAAGCATTATGCTGCACGGCATGCTCGGTGTGGGCATGTCGTCAATTCTGGTCACCAATATTGTGAAGCAAGTCGCCCAAGCCCAATAAGATGCCCGCATTTCACCTCAACAGAACAAAAACCGTTCTTCCCATTCTTATATGGGTCGGTATCTTTCTTGCGCCACTGCTCATAGCCATGCTTGAAGGACAACCTAAACCATTCGACTGGTTCGCCACCAACTTTTTCCAGACACTGTCGATATGCATAATGTACTACCTCAACTACTTTGTTTTTGTCGATCGGTATCTGATGCGTCAGCGCATCAAACGGTTCGCCCTTGCAAACATCGCCTCGGCACTTATACTGAGCGTCATCGACTATACACTGGTAGGCATCTGGATGCTTGATGTTTACGGAAGCGTGAAACAAGGCGTTTTTATACAGAGCAGCATCACCTTCTTCATCGTTCTCTACGTTCTTTTCGCACTCGCCGCAAGCCTCAGCGTCGCAATACGTATGACAGAAAACAGCTACATGTCGAGCATAAAACTCGCCGATGCACGCAAGATGCAGGCCGAGACCGAACTTGCCAATCTCAAGAACCAACTAAACCCACACTTTCTCTTCAACACCCTGAACAATATCTACGCCCTCATCGACATCGACAACGAGCGCTCGAAAGACGCTGTCCACGATCTCAGCCACCTGCTGCGCTATATCATCTACGACACCTCGCCCCTCACCGTACCCATAAGCGGCGAACTGGCTTTCATAAAAAAATACGTCCATATCGAGCAGATAAGGCTTACCGACCATTGCGACATATCCCTGCGGATGCCGCCCGTTGACGAACAGCTCACCATAGCACCAATGCTTTTCCTGCCTTTCATAGAAAACGCCTTCAAACACGGCATCAACTATTCCAAGCCCTCGTTCATCCATATCGAGATCACCCTCAACGGCGACACCATTCGATGCTACATTCACAACAGCGACCATGCAAAACACAGCGAAGGCGGCATCGGCATAATCAACTCAACCAAACGACTCAACCTTCTCTATCCCGGACGCTACTCTCTGAAACAAGGTTCAGACGGCAAAGGCGGTTATGTCACCGACCTTGCCGTAACTCTGACTCAATAAACGTTGTAGTATTCAGCCTACCGCTTCTGAAAAACAGTCGTGATGTCTATAAACGTGCCATCCTGCTGTTTTTTCAGCATACGCTGGTTGGTGTGTGCCGACGAGAGAGGGCCAAGATGCGCGTTGTAAGGGCCAAGTTTGATATAGTCGAAAGCCTGCTTGTCAACATTTCCAGGGACGTGCTGCCTTCCGCTGTACCACGCCACCTTGTAGTTCGGATAACGCTGCTTGAGGTCGGTGGCCAAAGCCTCCACCTCCTCGGGTGCCGAATCACCACCCATAAAGCACACACAGGTGATGCTGCTCTCGTAGCCACCGATGAGGCCGCAGAGCGACCCCACATTCAGTTCCTCACCAATGTCCTGCCACAGCCACGGACTATGACATCCGGGGCAGTGGCACGGGCACTTCGTAAGGTTTATAGCGAGGGTTGTCTCGTTAGGAATCTCCTGAAATACTATGTCAGCATTCAGATATTTAAGCATATCTCGCCCTGTTTCTCTGTAGCGGCAGCCTGGTTGAGAAGCTGCTCACGACGACGCGACGACTCCAGTTCCAGCATATCGGCGGTCTGATAGACCTGTGCCATATTTGCCAACGAGCGCTCCACCCGGTCGGCGGGATTGTGGTAGTGACGGCGATGAGCCTCTTCCTGACGGGCCTGAGAGAAGTTGCTGATGCGCTTCAGGTATCCAATGATACGAGTCATATAATCGACATTGGTGCTGTGGCACTTCGGACACTCCTTCAGGTGGCGCTTGTCTATATATCCACATTCGTTGCAGATTGTGTTGGGCACGTTGAAGGTGAAATAGTTGCAACCTTCCTTTGCAGCCACACGGAGCAACTGGCGATACTGATCCTGAGTCAAGTGCTCGTCGAGGTTAAGGTGCAGGGCGCTGCCTCCGGTGAGGTGCTCGATATACGGAGCACCGTGCAGTTTGAACTTGTCGATGATGCTCAGCGAGTCGTCCTCGACAATGTAGAAATAGCTGTTGTAGCACTCGCGCGGCACCAGGTAGCCGTCCTCGCGGTCCCACTTGGCGTGTTTCACACCCACGTTCTCTGCTGGAATCATCTCGCAGTTGAACATCAACTCCTTCGAACGGTACTGCTTGTTGTATTTCTCAATGACGCCGAGCACCGACTGCACATAGTTGCGGTATTTCTCGTTATCGTCAATCTTGATGCCCAGGAATTCGGCGCCCTCCACCAAACCGTTCACACCAATGGTGAGGTACTGACGCGCTATGTTGATATATCCAGCGTCAAACAGCGGCAGCATGCCGTGAGACTGCAGTTCCTTCAAGTTCTCGTTGTATGCAATCTGAACCTTGTGGCACAGGTCAACGATGTCGGCTATATAATCCAGGTACTCCTTCTTTTCCCTCACAGCCTGCTGTATGCAGCGGTTGAGGTTGATGGTCAGCACGCTCTTCGATCCTGTTGACACACCGCCGGCACCAAGGGTGTAGCTGAATCCGTTGTCGGTAATCTCGTTACGCAGACGGCAGCAGCTCGACAGCGAGTCAGCGTTGTCGCTCATATAGGTGAAGAACGAATGGCCTTCGGCATACATCTGAGCCGTGAAGTCGCCCCATTCCTTGTCCTTGCAGTCGCCGTTCTCGGTAAGCAGCGCCATCGTCTCGACCGGGAAGGTGAGCACCGAACGCAGACGCTCGTTGTTGAACCAAGTCATGAAGCGTTTCTGCAACCACGACAAACCCTCCCAGTCGGGTTTGGTGTTGTCTGGGAACACGAAGTCGCCAAAGATGCTCTCAAAGTAGAACTTGTCGTAGTAGGCGATGTTCCAGAACACAGCCTGGTAGTTACGGGCACCCGTCGGTTGGTTGAGTGTATATACAATCTGCTCGAAGCAGTCGGTTATGACCTTGTCGATGGTGCGCTTCTTGAGCGACAGATCGACCACCTCGTCGGCTCTCTTCCAATAGTCCTTACCGTAGTCCTTGCCAATGAAATAGTTGAGATACATCAGGAATTCCGGGGTAGCGCAGGCGCCGCTCAGCATGCTCGAAACCATGAACACCATGTTCACGAATCCTCCGCAGAAACTCTTCAGGTTGGTCGGAGCCTTCGAATTGCCGCCTATCGAGGCCGTTCCGTTAAGCAGCCACGGATACATCGTGATGCTGGCGCAGTAGTTAGCCAACGAAGTCTCGTCGTTCTTATAAATGAAATGGTGAGTGAGCAGGTCGAGGTAGCGGTCGGAGAGTTCCTTGCCGTAGAGCTTCTTTATACGGTCGGTGAGCAGGCGGCGGTTCAGACGGATGAATCCAGCCTTGGGTAGTTCGCCGATGAGCGTGGCGATGTTCTTGTGCTCCACGTTGGCGTTGGCGTCGTACTTACTGCCAGTGGCAGCGTTGGCGGCCTTGCAGTAGTCCACAAGGAAGTTCAGTTTTTCCAGAGTCTCGCGGTCCTCGGTATGTTTCTGACGATAGAGCATGAAACTCTTGGCCACTTTGTAGTAGCCTTCTCTCATCAGAGCCTCTTCCACCTGGTTCTGCATGTCCTCGACGGTGATGCCGTCTTGAATCTGCAGATGCGACAAAATCTTGCCCATCGTTGCCAAATCGGCCGGTTCGTTGACCGAGTCGAAGGCTTTGGCTATAGCGTGCATGATTTTATCCAAAGAGAATGGGACGGGATGTCCGTCGCGCTTGATGATTGAGAAAGGAACCTGCTCCATTGATTTTTTTTATTTATCTGTTTAATATATAGTTACGCTCTTGTCTAGTCATCAACAAAAGGCATATCATCCACACATTCAACCACTCACAACATAAAGGTCTGCAAGCATACCGTCTGCAAAGATACTGCCGCAAAAGATATTCTTGCCACTAGCCGACAAAAACTTCTTAACAACATATTAACACCAACAGGGTCGGTGTGTACAACGCTCACATTTTCAGCTTGTCGAAATTGACGCCATAGACGCCTTGCACCTTTGACACTGAAATGAAGGCATTGGTGTCGATGCGGTGGATTATCTGCATCATGTGAGCCTTGTCCGTGCGGTGGGCCATGATGATGAGCACCTGCTGGTGGTTGTGGGTGTAGCACCCCTCAGCGTCGAGCAGCGTGGCACCGCGCCCCACCTCCTTGGTCACAGCGTCGCCAATTTCCTTGGTCTTACCCGAGAACACCATTATCTGGTACGACTGCTTGTTGCCGTCTATGACCATATCAAGCACATAGGTCATCGTCACCATCATAACGTAACCGAAGATCACGTTCTCAATCTTGCCCGAAACAAAATAGGAACAGCCGATAATCACGATGTCGAGATACATGATCACCTTGCCCGGCGAGATGTTATAGTATTTGGTGAGGATGAGTGCGATGATGTCGGTGCCGCCGCTGTTGCCGCCCATAGCGAAGGCAGCGCCGATGCCTATGCCGCAGAGGGCGCCGCCGATGATGGCGCACATGAACCCCCCGAAGCTCGACACATCGAACAACCCCTCGACATGCAACACCTGTTGCCAAAGTATGAAACAGACCGACGACATCACTATACCGTAAATCGTGTTTGCCCCAAATTTCGAGCCAAGCACCTTGAAACCGAGCAGCACAAGCAACGCGTTTATTATCAAGTTCATCACACCGATGGGCAACTTTATACCCACAGCATAGTATAGCACAGACGAGATACCGCTCACCCCGCCACCCACAATCCGCGCCGGAAGCATAAACGCCGCCCAGGCGAAGGTGTACAGAGCAATACCCAAGGTGATTACAACGTATGAAATAATGATATTTGAGCGCTTCTTAAAAATCTGCATGATGCGTAATTATTAAACAAACCTAAAATAATGAACAACTGGCAGATATTCCATATTATCGGCAAGTTTTCATATCAAAACATGATACAAAAATACAATTTTTGCCGATACCGGCAAGAAATATTACACTATAAGAACATAATGTAATAAATCGGCAGATATACGGTGTTGCTCTCCATGCAAGCGGCACCTTCATTCGACACTATCACCGCAGTTTTTATCTTGTAGTCAGGATCACTGGTGTCCAAAAATATCAGACAAAACTTACAACTTTTTCCGATTTAGAATGTAGCTTTTTCCAATTTTCAAACCATATTTTTACAACTTTTCCTCTCATCTACATATAAGAGCAAATAATTATTCGGGGAGATACTTTTGCTATTTTTATTTCATTCAGGAAATTATCGAGTCAGCATCGCTGAATAAAATAATCGCTTGGCGAGAGTACAGTGGGAGTTTGATGAGAGCTTGATGGGAGTTTGATGTTGGTTGTTTCTTTGCCTATCATTTCGCATCAACAGGTTGGAATTGCAAATCCCAAAAGATGCTTGTGTCGGATTGCAAATCCGACACAACGGATAGCGTTTCGAAAAGACACTAACACATTAACACGTTAACACATTCTTATAGCGCATTCGCACATTCAAGATTATTGTTTCTTCGGTGATCCTTCGGCGATGGTTGTCAGCCGATCCGACGGCACACCTCGGTGAAACCTCGTGTATTTTCACTAACGCATTCACAAATTCACTAACGCATTAACACATTAACACATTCTGCCTCGATAGAGGCCTTGAGGTATGCCTGCGACCACTGAAAGTGTGATGGGCACCGCTTTAATACGAATTAATACAGCGAATAGCACCGCTAAAAAGAACATATGTAGCGAGTTAACACCACTGAAATTAATCAAATCAAGCGAAAAACACATTCACGCCTTGTTTATAATGCACTTTTTTTAGTGCAAATTTTAATGTAGACGCACTTTTTTTAGTGCATATTAAAACATTTTGTATCTTTGCAACTGGAAACAAAAACGACAACTCATCATGATTGACGATGTATTATACGAGTTTATGCGCGAGCAGCTGGCAACGACAAGCCATGATTTTGTGCGCTATTTATATCCACAAATTGATTGGACATTGCGGATGTTCGGTCTTGTGGGCCCGCGAGGCGTGGGTAAGTCAACCCTCATAAAACAGCATATAATCTTCGAAAAAGACAACCAAAAGGCGCTCTATATCTCGGCCGACCACAGTTATTTTGCCAACCACACGCTCTTGGAGGTGGCCTCGGAATGGAACAAAGAAGGGGGCACTCATCTGTATATCGACGAGATACATAAATATGAGAATTGGTCGACAGAACTAAAAAATATCTACGACGGTTATGGGGCGTTGAAAGTAGTCTTCACAGGATCGTCGGTGCTCGACTTGCTCAAGGGGCAGGCCGACTTGAGCCGTCGCGCTGTCATGTACACCATGCAGGGACTCTCGTTCCGCGAATATCTTGAGATGTTCCACAGCATCAAGATGCCACAATACTCGTTGGAGGATGTTATCGCCAACAAAGTAGACGACACCGTGCTTCCCCATCCGCTTCCGCTCTTTAGGCAGTATCTCCAGAATGGTTACTATCCTTTCAGCAAAGAAGGTGCATTCCGGTCGCGACTCGACCAAATTATCACCCAAACCCTCGAATCCGACATCCCGCAATATGCCTCCCTCTCCGTCTCCACGGGACGCAAACTGCGTAGGCTGATGGCCATTGTGGCGCAGAGTGCTCCTTTCAAACCCGACTATTCCAGCATTGCCAACGCCCTTGGTGTCAGCCGCAATGTGGTGCCCGACTATCTTATATATATGGAACGAGCGGGGATGATTGGCCAGCTACGTGATGAGACTGGTGGGGTGAGAAGCTTGGGAAAGGTGCAGAAAACCTATCTCGACAACACCAACATAATGTATGCCCTTGGGGCGGACAGTACCAACAAGGGCAACCTGCGTGAGACCTTCTTTTTCAATCAGACGCGAGTAGTAAGCGATGTTATCTCATCAGGAGTTTCCGATTTCATCATTGGTGACCACACCTTCGAGGTTGGCGGTAAAAAGAAAGGAAAGAAACAAATTGAGGATGTTGCCAACGGCCATATCGTGAAAGACGACATAGAGTACGGCCACGGAATAAGCATACCGCTGTGGACGTTTGGACTGCTCTATTAAACAACAACTCCCGCATTAACGCATTCAAACGTTCATATATTCTTAAAGCGCATTCACACTAACGCATTTACACATTCTGCCTCGATAGAGGCTCCACAGGGTCGCCGACCTCAGTTCACACACCTACACATTATAATATTGTAATCCATCGGTAATCTTTTGGCATGTCAGCTTGGGACCCTTTCACTATAACATGGATATAGGTACAACATCTATCCTATAGCCATTCTTTTCTATTGTACGTTGCTCAGCATTAGTAACTATCAAAAGGTTGTCACAATTCAGTTCTCCTGCGCATTCAAGCAAAGCATCCACTTCTCGTTTTTCTGTTTTTGGACTTCCTAAATCATAGCATACTTGCACCAAACGTGTAATATGCGGCCCATTACGTAAAACAAAATCCACTTCCTTGTCATTTCGTGAACGATAATAGAATATTGTTTTGTCTGTGTTGTATCCTCTGCGTATTAACTCAACGAACACTTGATTTTCCAGCAACCGCCCAAGATTGTCACTCAAAGAAAATGCCTTTGCTTCAACAAATCCGTTGTCCACTACATACACTTTCCGGGGAGCTTTTTTCATTAACCTTAATTTGTTGTTGTAACGAGGCAAATAGTAAAAGAGGTACGGTTCATGGAGATAATCCAAATATTTCTTGGTTGTATTCACACTTGAGAACCCCAACTCTTCTGTAAGTTCATTAGCACTAAGAGGATTGCAGAAATTGGATACAAGATACAATGCAAGGTCGTTCAAGTCTGTAATGTTACGTACATTATGACGCTTGGCCACATCTTTCCAGACGATAGAGTCAAATAATGTATCAAGATAGCTGCGAGTCAACTGGCGGGAAGCCACGACCTCGGGATAACCGCCATTACGCAAATAATCATCTATTAAAACAGATGCGTCGGTCTTATTCTCCTCCCTTAGACCATGTAGTTCAAGTTTGTTCCAATCAAAAAACTCCTCAAGGCTGAATGGTAACATTTCCACTTGAAGATATTTCCCAGTCAGAACTGTAGCCATCTCGCTTGAAAGCATTTTTGCGTTGCTGCCGGTGATGACCATGTTTTTGCCCATTCTGTAGAGTTCGCTTACCCATAAATCCCAATCTGGTAGATTCTGTACCTCATCGAGCAGCAGGTATTCATAACCGGGATAGACATCATCAAGTGTGCGCATAACAAGATTGGCATCCCAATTATCAAGCAACTGTTGACTGTCAAAATTGAGATAGGCGAAGTTTTTATTTCGTAGCATCAATAGAGCCTGTGTGGATTTGCCCACTCGCCGGGGGCCGGTAATCAACTTGATGAGATGGTTCCGTAACAGAATCTCTGTATCTTGTTGGTTTCGACGTGTCAGATATGGACGAGCTGTCAACTCGTCCCGTTCCTTCTTTTGATTTAGAATAACCGTTCTCATTTTTTATATGTTTTCGAGTGCAAAAATACAACTTATTTTTCAATCGGCAAAACTTATTGCATAAAATATTATCTATTTTATGCAGTAGAATGTATTTTTTGCATAAAAAATGCAGTGAGTCACGTAAGCACGGCAACATGCAGAGAGCTGGAGGATCCGCATTCACGCATTTACGCATTAACACGTTAACACATTCTTAAAGCGCATTCACACGTTCTGCCTCGATAGAGGCCTTGAGGTATGCCTGCGTCCACTGAAAGTGTGATGAGCACCGCTTTAATACGAATTAATACAGCGAATA
>JAEEVE010000309.1 GCA_016290765.1 Muribaculaceae bacterium | reverse complement strand
GCATCGAAGTGGGCATTAACGAGAATCCCGCCGAGCAATGGGACGTAGTGCTCACCGCCATTGTGCCCACTCTGTCTGATGTGGAGATTTACGCCAAACACCCTGCCCATGTAGCTGCCGCAGCCCTACTCGCAGGCCACAAAGCCAACCGCGCCTGTGTTGACTATAATCTACCATAAGAATCATTTTCCCGAGAATAGTTGAAACCATCATAAATCTTCTAAATACTCTAAAACCATCATGGCAAAGAAAATCACTAACCGCGTAACCTGGGTCGGCAAGATCGACTGGGAACTCACTTCATTTCATGGTGACGAACTCTCGACACACCGCGGCTCAAGCTACAACAGTTACCTTATCCGCGACAAGAAAGTGGCCCTAATCGACACTGTGTGGCTACCCTATGACCGCGAGTTCGTAGCCCGTCTGAAGGAGGAGATCGACCTCCAGAAGATTGATTACATCATCATGAACCACAACGAAGTGGACCACAGTGGTGCGCTAGTCGAACTGTTGCGTGAGATCCCCGGCACACCCATCTACTGCACCGCCAAGGGCGAAGCCATCATCCGCGGACACTACCATCAAGACTGGAACTTTGTTCGTGTCAAGACTGGCGACACCCTGTCACTTGGCGAGACCACACTCACCTTCATCGAGGCACCGATGCTTCACTGGCCCGACACGATGTTCACCTACATGAGCGGCGACAACACCCTGTTTAGCAACGATGGTTTTGGACAGCACTATGCCACCGAATCGCTCTACAACGACCGCGTGTGCATGGCCGAAGTGATGCAGGAAGCCCTGAAGTACTATGTAAATATCCTCAATCCTTTCAGCCCAATGGTGCTGCGAAAAGTCAAGGAAGTTGTGGGTATGAATCTGCCACTCGACCTCATCTGCCCCAGCCATGGTGTTATCTGGCGCGAGAATCCAGCTCAGATTGTCGAGAAATACCTTCAATGGGCTGATGCCTACCAAGAGGACCAGGTAACCATTGTCTATGACACGATGTGGCAGTCCACTCGACAGATGGCGCAGGCCATTGCCCAAGGCATTCAGGAAGCATCGCCCAGCACCACCGTCAAGCTAATGAACGCATCGGTTGATGACAAAAACGACATTCTTACTGAGATGTTCCGTGCCAAACTTGTGCTGATGGGCTCACCTACGATCAACAACGGCTACTCCTACGCTATCGCTGGGTTGCTCGAGATGGCCCGAGGCCTGAAGTTCAAGAAAAAACGCGCTGCTGCCTTCGGCTCATATGGTTGGAGCGGCGAGGCTACCAAGATGATTACTGAGCATCTGCAACAGGCTGGCTTTGAGATTGTCAATGACGGCATCCGCCAAGCATGGGTACCTGACACCGACATGCTCCAAGCTTGCCGCGAGTGGGGAACTTCTCTTATGTAAAATGCACAATGCTCAATACACAATTTTCAATTTTCAATTCAACACAAGATGAAGAAGTACAAATGTGACATCTGCGGGTATGTATATGACCCTGCAGTGGGCGATCCCGACAGTGGCATCGCCCCCGGAACCGCGTTTGAGAACATTCCTGCCGACTGGGTATGCCCATTATGCGGTGTCGAAAAAAGCGACTTTAGCCCCGTTGACGAATAAGAAATTGCCGTCAAAATGAAAAAAGGTAGCAACTTTTGCTGATAATTCAGAAAAAGTTGCTACCTTTGCGTGAACAATCCACAAAACGCTTGAAAAATGAAGAAATTATTTGCAATGATTTGTATGGCTGTGCTGGCATTAAGTGCCAACGCACAGGTTTACCAAGGAAAAGCAGCCGCAGGACTTAACCTGCTCTACGGTAGCGAAATTGAGAGTATGGGTATCGGTGCAAACTTCCAGTATGTTGTCATCGACCAGTTGCGTGGCCAAGTGGAATTTGACGCTTTTTTCAAGCACCGCAACACCAACTGGTTTGATGTGAGCATCAATGCCGAATACTTGGTGGCACTGAAAACCGACATGCTCTACATTTATCCTCTCGCCGGCATGACCTACTCTATGGTCACTATCAAAGAGCCTTTGACAGGCGTAAAAGATGAGGAGAACCATGTGGGTCTGAATGTGGGTGCAGGTCTGGAGTATGAAATCAATGACCATTTCGCCGCTATAGCCGAATATCGCCACACCATCATGCGCAAGGTTGACCAGGGCGTATTTGCTATCGGTGCGAAGTACAAGTTCTGATGGCTCGCCACAACATCTTGGGCCAACTAGGCGAACAAGCAGCCCGCGACTTCTTGATAGCTCGCGGGCTGACTATTCGTGAGCAGAACTGGCGCATGAACAATCTAGAGATAGACATTGTCGCCTACGACCCACAGACAAACTTATTGCACATCGTCGAGGTAAAGACGCGCAAGAGCGACTTGCACTTTGACCCGATGGATGCCGTCAACGCAACCAAGCAAAGAAATCTTATAAACGCCGCTAATGCCTACTTGCGTTTCTACCAACTAAAGTGTGGCATCATCTACGACGTGAT
>JAEEVE010000061.1 GCA_016290765.1 Muribaculaceae bacterium | reverse complement strand
CACTTATCGCCGGACAGAAGGTAACCATCAAGAATCTGGGTACCTTTGAAACCGCCCATGACACCTCGGGCCATCCCCGCCTGTCGTTCACTCCTGATAAAGCACTAGCAGCTGCCGTCAACCAGCCCTTTGCCGCATTCGAGTCGATCGTACTGAGTGACAATGTCACCGACGAGATGCTCCACCGCATTGACGAGGGTGACGACGAGAAGCCTGAAGCTCTCGAGGAACCTAAAGCCGAAACACCAGTTGTGGCCGAGGAGCGGGATGCCGAGGAACCTGTCGCCATGGTTCCACCGATTGCTGCCGTCGCTGCAATGACTCCCCCACCCTTCACCCCCAAGTCGACCCAACCAGAAATTGAGCCAGAGCCCGAGCCCTTATCTGAGCCAATGCCAGAACCAGAGCCTGAGATTGAACCAGAACCTATCCCAGAACCCGAGCCTGAGCCCGAACCCGACAGTGAAGAGGCTCCTGAACGCGCAGTACGGCACTATATCGATGCGGAGAAAGAGCAGAAGAAGCGTGAACTCGTGCACAAAGCATTCCTGCGGGGCATGCTCACTGGCATGCTGGCCACAATCGCCTTGGGAGCCATCATCTGGGGAGCTTGGAGCAGCGGACGGAACTCGGCACTGAAGGTTGTACAGGCCGATACCATCGCCGAAGAACTTACTAACAACGACACGACAGTTGCCGACATCAACAAGTTGGCAGACGAGCCAGCAACTGAGCCAAAGGTTCAAGCTACCCCATCGACATCAGCAGTCACCGACACCTGCACCGCCTCGATGTATCTGTCAAAGATGTCGACCAAGCACTACGGCAAGCCCGACTTCTGGATCTATATCTACGAAGAAAACCAGGGCAAGATTGCCGATCCCAACAACGTGCCTCCTGGCACCGTGGTCGTCATTCCACCCGCATCAAAGTATGGCATCGACGCCAAGGACAAGGCGAGCGTTGACCGTGCCCGCAAGCGCACCTACGAACTGCTGTCGAACTAACGCCTGAGGATGTCCATGTACTCGTCGTAGGGGATGAATCGTGCCCCCATCGAGCGCAGGTGAGGGGTTTCGAGTTGGCAGTCAATCATCTTCCAGCCCAAGTCCTGCATGTGGTTAGCAAGTCCAATGAGGGCGAGCTTTGACGCACTGGGCACGAGTGAGAACATGCTTTCGCCCATGAAACAGCCGTTAATTGTCACTCCATAAAGACCGCCCACAAGGCGGTCTTCTTTGTCCCACACCTCAATACTCGCAGCATAGCCCAAGCGGTACAAGGCGGCATATGCCTCGATGATGTCCTCGCCCAGCCATGCACCTTCCATGTCAATGCGCCCCTGCGCCAAGCTGCATCCATGAATCACACCGTCAAAGTCGTTATTTACCGACACCCTGTATTGCTGTTTGTTGATGAGCGAGCGCATAGAGTGCGACACATGGATTTCGTCGGGGAAAATAACAAAACGCTTCATAGGACAATACCAATGCGGCTCGTCGTAGTGTTCAAACGAATACCAGGGGAAAATGCCGTAGCTATAGGCCAAGATGAGCCGCTTAGGACTCAAGTCACCACCAACGCACAGCAACCCGTCGGGTTCGTCACACAAATGCGGATTTGGAAAAATCAGTTCGTCTTTGGGTATGCGGTAAACCATGAATTATTGGCTGCTACTTGCAGGTGAGAGTGAAGGAATTGTTGCTGTAGCCCAGAGTGGCGGTGCCGCCATTCTTGAGGGAGCCGAAGAGGATTTCGCGCATGAGGCGGGACTTGACCTGTGCCTGGATGACGCGGTCCACCTCTCGACCACCATACTTGGCCGAAAAGCCCATGTCGATGAGTTGCTCATGTGCACGGGCGGTAACACGCAGTTTGACATCCTTGGCGGCAAGCTTTGCCTTCAACTCACGCAACTTCTTGTCCAGGATGAGACCAGCCATGGTGCGGTCCATATCGGCAAACACGACAATCTGGCTCAGGCGGTTGACAAACTCGGGTTTGAAGATTTTCTTAACATGGGTAAGCATCGCCTCGCCTGTTGTGACCGTCGATGCGAAGCCTACCGATGCCTGTCGGGCAAATTGTGCGCCAGCATTGCTGGTCATGATGAGGATGACATTGCGGAAGTAAGCCTTGCGTCCCTTGTTGTCGGTGAGTACGCCATAGTCCATCACCTGCAGCAAGATGTCAAAGACGTCGCTGTGTGCTTTTTCAATCTCGTCAAGCAACAGGACGCAGTCGGGCGTGCGCCGCACCGCATCGGTAAGCAGTCCGCCATCGTCATAACCCACATAGCCCGCTGGCGAACCGATGAGCTTTGCCACTGTGTGTTTCTCCATATATTCGCTCATGTCGAAGCGCACCAGCTCAACACCCAACTCTTGCGCCAGCACACGAGCCACCTCGGTCTTTCCCACACCCGTGGGTCCCACGAAGAGCAGGCTCGCCAGCGGCTTGTCATCGTCGGTGAGGCCTGCCTTAGCCAACTGAACCGCCTCAACTACAGCCGTGACGGCACGGTCCTGCCCATAAATCTTGCTGGTGATGCGGCTCTGCAACGTATCAAGGCGCTCGGTGTCGGTCTCCTTGATGGCGAGAGCGTCGACCTTGGCGACCCGCGCCAGCACTTGTGCTATGAGTTCCTGATCCACGACCTTATCTTTGCGGTGGCTCTTGCCCATCTGCACGAAGGCTCCAGCCTCGTCCATCAAGTCGATGGCCTTGTCGGGCAGATATCGGTCAGTGATGTGCTTGGCGCTCATGCGCACGGCAAAGTCAAGGGCATCGTCTTCATAGGTCACGCCATGGAACGCCTCATATTGCGGCTTCAGTGCCATGATGATACCAATGGCCTCGTCTACGCTGGGTTCCAGAATATCGATGGGCTGGAAACGGCGAATCATACCCTTGCTCTTGGTGAGGTTGCGATTATACTCCTCGTAGGTCGTTGCTCCGATGAAGCGAATGTCGCCACCCTCGAGGTAGGGCTTTAGCATATTGGATGCATCCAGGGTGCCGTCGCTGCCGCGTCCCGCGCCCACGATGTTGTGAATCTCGTCAATATAAACGATGGCATTGCCCTCGGCAGCGATTCCTTTCATCACATCCTTGATGCGTTTCTCAAAGTCACCACGGTATTGCGTGCCCGCTAGCAAAGTTCCCATATCGAGCGAGTAGATGCGGAATCCCTTGAGCTTGTCAGGAACATTGCCATCCTCAATGCGCTGTGCCAAGCCATAGACAATCGAGGTCTTTCCCACGCCAGGCTCGCCCAGATGCAGCGGGTTGTTCTTGTCCTTGCGGCATAGTACCTGTATGGTGCGGTCCAACTCCATCTCACGGCCGATGAGCGGGTTGTGGCCCTTGAGGTGGTCGTTGATGCACACCACATAGTCGTGCCAGCCACCACTCTCTTTCTGCTCGTCCTCGCTAAATTCTCCGCCGAAGATTGAGGATAGGATATCGTCGGTTCCATTACGCTCTTCCTTACTAAAGGCATCGATGACATGCCGCAACAACTCCGGTCGATTATTGCCAAAGTACGCCTCCAGCAGGTTAGCCGCCCATGAGTCGGGCAAGTCCATCATCGCCACCAGCACACCTGGCACGTCAACGACATCCTTTTCGGCGGCTTGCGCCTGCAGCTCGGCGTGGGTGAACAGGTCGATATATTGCTCAGAATGTGTAGGCTCGGCATCGCTGGGCAGCGGCGTATTGCTATCGTAGACGCAGTGGAGCACGGCATCTTGAAATTCCCTGTGATTGCCTTGCAAGATGGTGGCATCGACGGCCTTGCAGAACTGCTTGTCATATAGCAGCGCGTCAAGCACCATCTCGGGCGTGATAAATTCCAACTGGTCATCGACAGCCATCATATAGGTCATGTCGATGATGCTCAACAGAGCGGGGCTATAATTGATTTCTTCGGGCATGATTCAGATTGTTTAAACAGGTTCGATGGTGCAGCGCAGGGGGAAGCCCTCCTGACGTGCCAACTGCATCGCTTTCTCGGCCTTGCTGGCGGCGATGTCATAAGAATAGACACCGACAATCGCCTTGCCAGCATGATGAATTGCGAGCATCAGTGCCATTGCCTCGGCAGGCTCCTTGCCAAAGACCGACTTCAGTACATCGACGACAAAATCCATGGTGGTAAAGTCGTCATTGTGCATGACCACCTGATATTGCTGGGGTTCCTTGACCTTGACGCGCTCGCGTATGCCAGCGCCTGTTTGTTGTTGTCGTTTGGTTGCCATGTGTGTGTGAGATATTGGGGTGTGCAAAGTTAATGGGTGAAAGAGAAATAACCAAATAAAAATTGTGGTTGAATGAGAAAAAAGCAGTAATTTAGCAAAAAATTTTGACTCATGGACCTATTCAAGCAACGCATCGACGAGTTGCGCCAGCAACTCAATGAGCACAACCATAACTACTATGTGCTCAACCAGCCCACCATCAGCGACCAGGAGTTTGACCAACTGCTTCGCGAGCTGCAGGAACTGGAGGAAGCCTATCCGCAATATGCCGACCCCCTTTCCCCCACGCAGCGCGTGGGCAGCGACTTGAGCAAGGGTTTTGTACAGGTTGAGCACGCACGCCCGATGATGTCACTGGCCAACAGCTACAACATCGACGAGGTTCAAGACTTCTTGCGGCGTGCGCAAGATGGCTTGGGCGGCGAGCCTTGCGAGATTGTGGGTGAGATGAAATATGACGGGACAAGCATTTCGGTGACCTACGAGCACGGCCGACTGGTGCGTGCTGTGACCCGCGGCGACGGCGTGCGCGGCGATGATGTGACTAGCAATGTCATCACCATACGCAGCGTGCCGCTGCAACTGGCCGACGGGCTTGACTGGCCCGATCGCTTTGAGGTGCGTGGCGAAATCTTGCTTCCCTGGGAACGCTTTGACCAACTGAACCAAGAGCGCCAACAAAACGAGGAACCGCTATTTGCCAACCCTCGCAACGCGGCGGCAGGCACGCTGAAACTGCAAAACAGTGCCGAGGTAGCACGTCGTGGGCTGGATGCCTACTTCTACTTCCTGCTGGGCGACAATCTGCCCTTTGCCACCCATAGCGAGAGCCTTGAGGCACTGCGGCGCTGGGGTTTCAAGACCGGCGACCACACCATCTTGCCGTCGATTGATGCCGTGAGCGAGTTTATTGCCCACTGGGATGTGGAGCGTAAGCACCTGCCTGTGGCTACCGACGGACTGGTGTTCAAGATCAACTCACGGCGGCAGCAGCTCAACCTGGGCGCAACCGCCAAATCGCCCCGTTGGGCCATCGCCTACAAGTTTGCCCCCGAGCGCGAGTGCACACGGTTGCAGTCGGTGTCGTTCGAGGTGGGTCGTGGCGGCACCATCACGCCTGTCGCCAACCTCGACCCCGTGTTGTTGAGCGGGACCATCGTCAAACGCGCGTCGCTGCACAACGAAGACATCATCCGTCAGCTAGACATCCACGACCACGACATGGTGTATGTGGAGAAGGGCGGTGAAATCATCCCGAAGATTGTGGGTGTAGACACCAAACAACGCCAAGTCGGCGCCCAGCCGCTGCAATTTGTCACGCACTGCCCTGTGTGCGGCACGCCACTGCAACGCATCGAGGGTGAGGCAGCATGGTTCTGCCCGAACAAGTGGGGCTGTCCGCCACAAATCACAGGCCGCATAGAGCACTTCGTGGGCCGCCACATGATGAACATCGATGGCATTGGCGAGGAGGTCGCCATTGCACTACATGAGGCTGGACTGGTAAATGATGTAGCCGACCTGTATGACCTGACCGAAGAAAAACTCGTGGCGCTTGACCGCTTCCAGAGTCGCAGCGCCCAACGCATCCTTCGGGGCATTGAAGAATCAAAACAAGTGCCGTTTGCTCGCGTGATCTTCGCCCTATCCATCCCCTATGTGGGCGAGACGACCGCCAAGGTGCTGGCACGCAATGTTCACGACATCGACACCTTGATGAGCATGCCCGCCGAGCAATTGGCAGGCATCCCCGAGATTGGTCCGAAGATAGCCGAGAGCATCGTGGAATTCTTTGCCCGCGAGGAAAACCGTGTGATTGTCGAGCGCTTGCGTGCGGCTGGGTTGCAGATGTCGCTTAGCGAAGACGAGCTAGCCAGCCGCAGCGACAAGTTGGCGGGCAAGAAGATTGTTATCAGTGGCGTGTTTGCCCAGCACTCGCGCGAGGAGTACAAGGCTATGATAGAACAGAACGGCGGAAAGAATGTAAGCAGTATCAGCAAGGCCACCGACTATGTGTTCGCAGGTGAGAACATGGGTCCCGCCAAACTCGAGAAAGCCCGCGCACTGGGTATTCCCATCATCAACGAGGAGCAGTTCCTGGCGATGATACAATAGAGAGATTTCCTTTGGGCTAAAACTATGAAACGGGCAAAAGCACTGCTTGCCTTGATGGCAATGATTGCTTGCTGTGGATTTGTGAGCAATAGTGAAATGACTCATCGTGATTTTATCATCATAGAGAAAGACGGCTACAACCTTGTCGTGCAAAAGGATGGGCCCACATTGGGCTACAGCCCACAAAGCGGTGTGTCAATCATCACTGTTGACGGCTTGGCTTTCAAGGACTTGAACCAAAGCGGACACCTCGAACCCTATGAGGATTGGCGGCTACCTGCTGCCGAACGCGCCCGCGACCTGGCATCACGTCTATCGATTGAGGAGATTGCCGGCCTGATGCTCTATAGCGGGCATCAACCCGTGCCGCAAACAGCAGGAAACGTATATGGCGGCAAATCGTTTAAAGAAAGCGGGGCGGAGGCATGGGAACTGACCGACGTGCAACGTGCCTTCCTCGAAAAGGACAATGTGCGCGCCGTGCTGGTGACTAAAGTAGAAAGCCCAGCAACTGCAGCACGATGGACCAACCGCGTTCAGGCTTTTGTCGAGGGCCTGGGACATGGCATTCCTGCCAACAACAGCAGCGACCCGCGCAATGAAACCGCCACTGCCGATGAGTTCCTGGCAGGTGCTGGTGGACAAATTTCGCTGTGGCCACGACCCATAGGACTTGGCGCAATCATGGATCCTGAATTGATAAAGCGTTTTGGCGAGATTGCTTCGCGCGAATATCGTGCCTTGGGCATCACCACTGCGCTTTCGCCACAAGTCGACCTCGCCACCGAGCCACGGTGGCGCCGCAACCACGGCTGTTTCAGCGAGGATCCGCGACTGGTAACCGACTATGCTCGCGCCTACTGTGACGGTTTCCAGTCGAGCACAGGAAAAGCTCACATTGCCAATGGCTGGGGCTATCACAGCGTGAATGCCATGATGAAACATTGGCCTGGTGGAGGCTCGGAGGAAGGCGGCCGCGACTCGCACTACAGCTTCGGGAAGTTTGCGGTTTATCCTGGCGGCATGTTCAGCACTCGCCTTGAGCCTTTTATCGATGGCGGGTTCAAGCTCGATGGTGGCACTGGCAGCGCCAGCGCTGTGATGTCGTTTTACACGGTTCCATGGAACATCGACCCCAGTGGCGACAATGTGGCAATGAGCTACAGCCACTATATTATCACCGAGTTGCTGCGAGAGCGCTATGGCTTCGACGGCGTGGTGTGCACCGACTGGGTGGTGACTGGCGACTATCCTGCCGTCGACAAGCATTGGGGCAAGCCTTGGGGCGTGGAGCACCTCACGGTGGCACAGCGCCACTATCGTGCTTTGCTGGCTGGAGTCGACCAGTTTGGCGGGAACCAAGACAAGGAGCCTGTGATGGAGGCTTACCGCATGTGGGTAAGTGACTATGGCGAGAAGAGCGCTCGGGAGCGTTTTGAGGCGAGTGCCCGCAGGCTATTGCTCAACAGTTTCCGTCTGGGACTGTTCGAGAATCCTTATGTAGACCCCGACGAAGCCACACGCATCGTGGGCAATCCCGAGTTTATGAAAGAAGGATATGAGGCTCAGCTGCGCTCGGTGGTGATGGCTAAAAATCACAATAGCTGCCTGCCTCTGCCTGCGAAGGCATGCGTCTACATGCCCAAGCGGCATTACCCGGCCATGACAGGTTTTTGGGGAGAGAAATATCAGGAGCGCACCGAATACCCAATTCGCCGCGAACTGGTAGAACAATACTTCACAGTAGTTGATGATCCCAAACTGGCCGACTTCGCTCTTGTCGACATCGACGAGCCGATGGGTGGCTTTGGCTACTCTAGAGACGACATCGATAAAGGCGGCAATGGCTACATGCCCATCAACCTGCAATATAGGCCCTACACCGCAACCACTGCACGCGCCACCAGTATAGCGGGTGGTGACCCTAAAGAAAGCTTCACCAACCGCAGCTATCGCGGCAAGACTGTGACAACACACAATGAGACCGACCTCGACCTCGTGCTGGAGACCAAGCGGCTTATGGGCGACAAACCCGTCATTGTGACAATGAACCTAAGCCGGCCAGCGATCGTGGCCGAGTTTGAGAAGGCTGCCGATGCCATATTGCTGTGTTTCGGCATACAGAACAAGGCCAAACTTGACATCCTATCTGGTCGATTTGAGCCACAGGGACTGTTGCCATTCCAGATGCCCGCAAACATGGAAACGGTTGAAGCGCAATGCGAAGATGTGCCTCACGACATGATTCCCTATCGTGACTGCGACGGCAACGCCTATGATTTTGCTTTCGGTCTGAATTGGAGCGGCATCATCAACGACTGGCGCACCAAGAGGTACCGCCACCCGCAGTAGTTGGAGAAATTGCTCAAGAATCGTAACACAGCAGCCAGGCAGAACTGAATCTGCCTGGCTGCTGTGTATGTATTGCGATATGTCCTTTATTTGCCGAGCATGATGTTGATGACCGTATTGACATCGGAGACATCGACCTTGCCGTCGCCATTGACATCGGCACGGCCGCCATAGCGAGCAGCATCGTCCTTGCCGAGCATGATGTTGATGACGACGTTGACATCAGAGACATCTATAATGCCGTCACCATTGACATCGCCCACCACAACCTCATCGCCGAGCAGGGTGACCTGCTTGCTGGTTGACCAACGGCTCTGCGTGCCATCGATAAAGTTGGCCTGTACTTTATAGAAATAGGTACCCGCCGGTGACAGGTTGGTGACGTTGTACATCTTGCCTGTAATGCCAGTGATGGTGCGCGTGATGGCATCACCATCCTCCACGGGCACCTTGGCCGAGGCATTGGTAATGTCGGTTGTGGTGATGGTGGCACTGCTGAGGAACACGCGATTGTCCTTGCTGGTGAAGGTGACTATCTGGTTGGCAAACACGTCGCAGTCGAGCACGACAGTATAGGTCGCCGCCTTGCTCTTGAGCTTCTGCGTGACGCTGTAGTCACCCGTCTGGATAACGAGCGATGCTGCCGAACCACTACCATAGGTCTTGGCATTAAAGGTGATGGTGAGCTTGCCACCACTCATGGTAAAGTCTAACTCAGGTGTATTGAGTGACCGCACATAGTCGCTCGAGCTGTATCCCAGTCGCACACCTCCCTTGTCGGGATAGACCGTTCCGTTCCATCCAGCGGGCGTGCAATAGGTATCCAAGTCGGTTTCAGACATTGGGTCAGCCTGGAGCCCCGAGAAATTCAGCGTGGTGAAATCGGCCTTCGCCACTTCCTCGACGCGCTCAAATCCCTGTTGGTTGATCACCAGATTGTAGCTCTCGACATTCTCCTCGGGGGTCTCATCGATCCACTGTGCCTGGAACGAAGTGGTGTCGACCTCGGTAGCCTCGAGCAGCTGCGGGATGGCCTTTCGCAAGGTTGCATTGCCCGTGATGGTGACCACCTTGTCTTCGGCCTCGGCACTGGTGAGGGTGATGGTGGCGGTGTAGGTACCCAACTGCTTGGGTGCGAAGGTCACAGTAATGGTCTTGCCAGTCTCAATCTCATCAAGGGCAACCACACTGGTATCAATGGCAAAAACTTGGTTTTCATCGGCCAGGGTCAACTGGATGTCCTCGGTAAGCAACTTGCCCTTAACAACGAAAGTGGCAGTGGCATTCTCGTTGGTAAACGCATCGAGAGTGAGGGCCCTGGTAGACGGGCGCACCACCGGTCCCTGAACGGGCGGCTGGATGCCAATGACCATCTGCTGGTACTGGTTAAAAGTTCCTGCGCCATCTGAGAAAGCGTTGAGGGCAAATTTTCCATTACCATCTCCGCTCCAGCCATAATTGACATGATACTTGTTCAACTCGGCATCATATCCATCAACATTAAAGGCGTGACCACCCTCGTTAGAGATAGCGCAATAGACGATGGGGCGTTCTTGCTCAAGCTCCTCTTGAATCATCGCTGCCCACTCGGCATCGTTATAGAGTGTGGTACCTCCACTGTAGGCACTGGTTTTCTTGACGGCACGCACGGTGCTCTCATCGTATCCAAAGAACAGGAAGGCGTTGGCGATGTTGCACACACTGTCGGCATCCACACCACTACCACCTGCAGATGCAGTACCATACTCCATGCGCTCGGCCTGGCCTACATAGCGCATCAGCGTAGCCACGGCAGCGCCTTGCTCTTCATTATAAGGTGTGTTGTGCGAAACGCCATCCTCGGTATAGTACCTGCCATAGGTATCGAGCATGTTGTCCCAATCGAAGGTAACAGCCGGCAGTGCAGGAATAGTCACCGGTGTTCCGTCACCCCACCAGCTGGTGTTCACCACACTGCGGTAACCTGGCACAACAGGTGTCTCATCGACGGGGTATTTCCAATAATGGAACACCATCGCCGCCGAGGTTGCTGGGCAGCCTGTGTAACACTGATTGCCGCCAATGACACACTGGTTCCAATAGGGTGCATCCTGGTCCCACAAGGAAGTAAGCAATGGTTCCACAGTGGAAGCGCTGCGCATTTTAGCGACATTGTAAGGCCGGTTCACCTTGAGGCTTGGGTTACTGAAGAGGTAGTCAATTTGCTCCTTATATCCTTCGAGCCAAGCCTTCATGTTCGCGGGCATGCGGTCAACATCGAGCGGTCGGTCGCCCACGGCTAGGATTTCTTCGGCGCGGTCATCACCAGCGACAATGATAAAGTTGGTCGAGGTGTTAAAGATGTAATAAACCACTGCCTCGGCATGGGTTTTACCTTTCTCGGCAAGCACCAGCGAGGGGTTGACTGCCGTTGGTGCCATCGTTTGGCCAGCACGGGCACGTGTTTGCAAAAATTGCTTCGCCTTGCTTTGTGCTACGGCAAGGTCGACTGGTGCTGCCGACAGCTGCAACGCAGCCAGCACGGCAGCCAGCATCAGTAACGATTTTTTCATAAAATGTTTATAGTCAGAGGTTATTTTATTTGACCTAGGGTGTCTTAATCCATCCGTGGGCGGATGTAGGGCACCAGCCGACCCGTGAGGGTCATGCGTGGCCCATCGAAAGTGGGTTGCACAAGCGCTTCGGCATAGTCGGTACCGGCAAAGACGGTGACAGTGATCTGCGCATTGATGTCGGTACTCATGATGTTGTAAGTGTAGATAATGTTACCCTTCTTGTCGGTACGCATCTTCTCGCCGCTGATCTTGCCCTCAAGCGTCATGCCACCCAAGCCGTTTATGCTGGGGCCGCCATGATTGAAGGCAAATTGCACCATGCCATCCTTTGCCTGCTGAAAGACAAAGTTGCTGTTGGTGTTCAACCCACTGACTGTATAGCCCGTGTATCCCACATTGATGCGGTCGGCGACGATGACCCAATAGCCGCGCTGCAGAGCCTGGGCAGCCTTGGCATGTCCCAGCGAGTCAACGCGTTGCTTCATCAACTTTTGGTGTTCCTTTTGCGCTTGCTTGCTCGCCTTGTCTTGCTGGGCAGGCGTGACAATGGTCAGGTCAACCTTGTCACCATAAATATCGTCAACGACTTGAGCCTGAGTCGATAGCGCAGCTATCAAAGCGAAAATTGTAATCCAAGGTTTCATATTTCTTGCGTTTTAAGATTTGAGCCCGCAAATTTACTGAAAATCTGCCTAAACGCCAAACAAATGCCCCTCAAAATTCCAAATCACTGAATTTTTCACAGGTAGTGTCCCCCCAAGCCCCCCTAAAGGGGGGTGTAAATGTTCCCTTTTAGGGGGACATCTTAATAGAGGGGTTCGCTTTCTTATGCCTTTTCAACACTTTCTTCGTCAGATTCGCTGATATTTTTCATTTTTGTTGTATCTTTGTGGGATATTATAAAAGAATCGGCAATGATTACAGGAGAGATAAAGAACCGTATCGATAGCATCTGGGACACGTTTTGGACGGGTGGCATCACCAACTCCATCACCATCCTCGAGCAGATGACCTATCTGTTCTTCATGAAGATGCTCGATGACGCACAACGCACCAAGGAGGCCAATGCCAACGCCATGGGCGTGGCGGTATCGGAGCCCACCATCAAGTATGGCTCTTGGCTCAACCCCGAGACGGGGCAGCGCGTGCCCTATAACGACCTTCGATGGAGCGTGTTCAAGAACAAAGACCCCGAGACGATGTACCGCCTCGTCAGCAAGGACGTGTTTGTGTTCATCAAGACGCTCAACGAGGGCAAGGAGAGTGCCTACAGCCGCTTCATGGAAAACGCCACCTTCTTGATTCAGAGCCCCCGCACGCTTACCAAGATTGTCGAGGGCATCGACCACCTCGACATGAACAACCGCGACACCATGGGCGACGTGTATGAGTATGTGCTGAGCAAGATGGCTGCCTCGGGCAACAACGGTCAATTCCGCACGCCGCGCCACATCATCCGCATGATGGTCGAGCTGATGCAGCCCACCTTGAAGGACACCATCTGCGACCCCGCCATGGGCAGCGCTGGCTTTATCGTCGAATGTGCCAAATACATCCAGGAGCACTACAAGAAGGAACTGCTCAAGCGGGAGAACGCCGAGCACTACAAGAAGAATATGCTGCACGGCTTCGACACCGACTTCACCATGCTGCGCATCGGGGCGATGAACCTGATGCTGCACGGTGTGGACAACCCCGACATCCAGTACCGCGACAGCCTCTCGACCGACAACACCGACGAAAACCGCTACACGCTGTGCCTGGCCAATCCGCCGTTCACGG
>JAEEVE010000060.1 GCA_016290765.1 Muribaculaceae bacterium | reverse complement strand
GGACTGATGACCTGCTCCTGCCAGTTGCCGGCAGCATCCTCAAGACGGCTTTTCAGATCAAACCAGCCCTGCAATCCCTTGCCCTTCACACCGCCCAATGAGCCGCGATAGAAGTGGCCAAAGCAAGGCATATAGAAGTTCTCAGGAATCTCCTCGACTTCTAGCGTATCCCATGCGTCCTCACCGTAGGGGGCGTATGACACCTCAACTTCAGGCTTCTGGCACTGGAGCCACGTGTTTTCAGAGATGTCGATGTCAAAAATAGCGTTGAAGTCGCCCGCCGAGAACTCCAGTAAACCGTCTTGACTTGTTGCGAAGCGGTCGGTGATGCGCCCCTCGTTATCCTTGAACCAAAGCATTGAGAGTGAGGGACCGTCACTGTCCTCGCTGTTCTCGTCAATGTGCATCTGGGCAAAGTTCCGTCCTTGCAGCCCATCAACCATGATATTTTCATTAGTCATAGTGATGTCAATCTCGCCAGTGGGTCTGTCGGGTTCCATTAAGTATTGGTTTATTAAGCCAAAATTGGTGCAAACCTCTGTGCCATTTACCGCCATACTCATTTCCAACGTCAATGCGTCAACCTCTCTGTCCTCACCATATCGGCCAAAGTAGGCGTAAGTCCAGATAGGGTACACATTGGCCACTTCGGGGGACAAGAATAGGCAAATGGGAGTTCCAGAACCAAAGTCAGAAGTCTTCTGATCTTCGGTGAAAGAGAATGCTGGATTGCCAGGATAGCCGTGGCGAGCCACCAGGCCATCCACCTCATTGAACCCCATAAAAGATATGCTATTTAAAGGCCCATTGTTGATATAGTGCTTGACACCATTCTCAAAGAGAGTGGGAGCGCCATAAATCATAAAAGGATCCATAACTGTGTCAGTAAAAACGATATTGCCATTACCATCCTCATAATTATAAATCGCTTCTACGCCATATCCGAAATCACATTGTGTTAATAGGACATAGTCGTTACTATGCTTCGGAGCATTAACATATATTTTTATTGTCCCGTCTGTTAAAGCGCACGGTTCAATAAAATTGACATTAACAGAACTTACAGCTAAACCTTTATGACAAGATGTAAAAGTCATGCCCACTAAATTGTGTTCTCTATCATCGATAGCCGAGGGCTGAAAACTCTCTTCAATACATTCCCAATCGGCAGGATCGTTTTCCAGGGGGAAACTAAAATCTAGGCTAGTATGATCAATCAAAAAGTATGAATCAATGCCCGTGAACCAAGTTTGATAATTGAGGAAAAAACGGTCACTCACATCGTTAATGAAACAACAGTCATCTTCATCATCCACATGAAAGAACATATCACCAAATCGTATGCCATCACTTATCCTGACGAATGACATCTTAGACATCCCATCAATTATCGTGTAATCTCCATAAGTTTGTTTAGTATGATCATATACCTCTCCATTTGGCATTCTTGAGACAATTTGCATGGGGTTGGTCGCGGTTCTCTGATCAATTATAATGGTCGTGTCTGAATGGATGTCCACACTCTCCTTCAATACATAGTATGTGTTATTCCCATCTATACTCGTAAATGTAACAAAGAAGTCCCAAAGGCCAGCACCATATTCTCCTTTAAATGTACCATCTTGCCAGTCTTTGTAGGTAGTAAATGACCCTCCGTTACCCCAACTAAAAAAATCAATTGGATATGCTGAAACCCTAGTTGGCGATTCGCACAATGTTTCATCATACTCCATCTGGAATGTGACGTTGACCATATTATCCCAATCGATATTTTGTTTTGGCTGTTTGGGCACATAAGTGATTGTTTTATTATCCCGTAACACATCGCAATTGGACATGTCAATATTGGGAATAATAAAGGGTAACTCAGAGCCGGCAACATTAGTAACAATCTGTTTGCTCTGGATGATGGACTGGCTTTGCGCAAGCATTCCTGCCATGAGTAGAAGCAGGCTCATCATCATGCATCGGAGTAGTTTCTGATTATTCATAAATTAAATCGTTTTTTAGGGTGAATAAATCGAGTGATGAAAACGTTTTCAACGGCAAAATTACTGCCGCCACTGAAACCTGTCAAATTTTTCGGCATCAGAGATGGGTTAATTTACACATTGGCACAAAACACAGCATGATTGCACTATGATGCCCTGTCTTGATTTGCAAATTAAGACAGGACAAATTGCTGATAATCAAATTATTGAATGTGGTCTATATCAGAACTCATTTATCCTCCTATTCCCATACTATAATCCTCCCCCCCCTTAACTCGGCTTTTTTGCAGGTTAAGGGGAAAAAATAAGTGATAATCTTCCCTTAACTCGGTTTTTAGGGGCGTTAAGGGGTAGGAATCTGTTCTTCATGATGTATCAATTACTGCTGTCTAACTGACAGCTTTTTCTAGTATAGGTCATATCCTTCTCAAGCACACAAATTATTTGAACAAATAATTGAGTCCCCTTTAAAAAGTGGAATTAAAAAGAATATAAAGACAAAAAGACAAAGGGAACTATATACCAGTTGTCCCCCAATTAGTATTTTGTTTTTGGTGATGAAGCAACGTCACCGAAGGTGACAATCTGAGTAACCGGGGGTGGAGCGTTAGCGACACCTCCGGTATGAGGGCATACTAAATTTCTCGCTGAAAGCGAGCACCTTGTCGCGAAAACTAAATGCTCGCCTTCAGCGAGGATAATAGTTTGCGTTCTGTCCGAGGGTGTCGCGAGCTCCACCCCCGGTTATTCAACTCAGTCGCTTTCAGCGACAAAGCATACCCTGAGGACAACAGGTATATAGCTGCCTTTATTTTTTTGTGCAGCCCCTTTTTTTAAAAAAAGAAAATCACATCTTGATAGGGGCTAGGGACCTCTTTCAGTGATTGTTTGTGCCTAGATTGCGCAATGCGATTAGCGCTAGTGGGATGGCTAATACGAACGAGATGACATCTGCCACGGCTTGCGACATCTCCAAGCCTTGCAATCCCAACAGCCAGTGACCGACAAACATGGCGGGCAAGAAGAAAATGCCATGCCGCGCTGATGCCATGATGACTGCAGGCACCGTGCGACGGATGTTCTGCAAAAACATATTCGACATCACGATAAAACCACTAAGCGGGAACGAAAGGCATTGATACCTAAGCGCTTCTGCACCAATGTTGATTACTCGCAGATCATCAGTGACAAACCATGATACAATCGTACTGGCAAACACGTAGCCTGCTATGCCTAGAACCAGGCAATAGAGTGTCAACACACGCAGGCTGTGCCAGAACGCCGCTCGCACACGGTCGAAATTTCCTGCGCCAAAGTTAAATCCGCACACAGGCTGGAAGCCCTGGCCGTAGCCAATCATCGCCGCACCAGCTAGAATTGCCACACGACCCACAACCGAAAAGGCAGCGATAGCCTCATCACCATAGTACGATGCCATTAGATTCAGACACAAGGTCGAAATGCTCATCAGCCCTTGGCGTGCCAACGACGGCAAGCCGCCCGCAGCTATCTCACGATAGCGCCACAGAGTAGGGCGGAATTGCGACAGCTTGAACGGAAGTCCGCCACGATGCCCCGTCAATCGAAGCATCAACACGAAGGCGGCACATTGTGACAACGCTGTTGCAAGTCCGGCACCACGAATGCCCATTCCCAGACCGAATATCAGCAGCGGGTCCAGCGCGATGTTCAACACTGCACCCGACAAGATTCCCAGCATTGCCAATGAAGCATTGCCTTGCTGACGCATCTGGTTGTTCATCGTGAAACACCCCATGATGAACGGTGTACCTAATAATATATAAGTGAAATAGTCACTGGCATAAGGCATGATGGTGGGGGTCGATCCCAAGAAGCTCAATACAGGCCTCATCATGACAAAACCGAGCGCCGCAAGGACACAGCCTGTTGCTACCGACGACACCAGCCCCACGGCAGACATCGTCCCTGCCTGCTCGGTTTCTTGTCGGCCCAGCGCTCTCGAGATATAGTTGCCCGAACCTTGCCCGAAAAAGAAAGCAATGGCCTGCACCAGCGTCATGTAGGAGAAAACAATGCCTAATGCCGCAACTGATTGCGTGTTGATTTGGCCAACAAAGAACGTGTCAGCCAAGTTATAGATACCCGACACCAGCATGCTCACAATCGAGGGCAATGCCAACTGCGTCACAAGACTTCCCACAGGCGCTGTGGTCATCTTGACATACTTGCTATGCTGGGCATCATTGGGTTTCATCAGGATTATTTCTTAAAGTGTCTGCAAAGTTACAAAAAAATATCCAATTGTCATGTAAGTGCGGCGGGAGAATAAGAAAATCTGCCATCTTGTCACAACACAATGAGTCGCAATTGTCACTTTTGTGCATGGCACGGCATTTGCTCTAACTTAAACGGTTGCTTGCAGCAAGTGCTACAGGCAATCAATACAAACAAGATTAATCATTAAAAACAGATAAGAAAATGGGAAAGATTATTGGTATCGACCTGGGAACCACCAACTCGTGTGTTTCCGTTCTTGAGGGTAAAAACCCCGTCGTGATCCCCAACAGTGAGGGACGCAATACAACGCCTTCGGTCGTGGCGTTTAAGGATAATGGTGAGCGCATCGTCGGCGACCCCGCCAAGCGCCAGGCCATTATGAACCCTACAGGCACCGTGTTCTCGATCAAGCGCTTTATGGGCGAGACGATGGATCGCGTAACCAAAGATGTTGAGCGCATGCCTTATAAGGTGGTCGCCAACAGCAACAACCAGCCCCGCGTTGAGATTGGCGGTCGTCAGTACACGCCGCAAGAGATTTCAGCAATGGTGCTGCAAAAGATGAAAAAGACCGCCGAGGACTACCTGGGTACTACCGTCGACAGCGCGGTTATCACCGTGCCAGCTTACTTCGGCGACGCCCAGCGTAAGGCTACCATCGAGGCTGGCGAGATTGCTGGTCTGAAGGTGGAACGCATCGTCAACGAGCCTACCGCTGCCGCATTGGCCTATGGCTTGGACAAGACCGACGATGACAAGCGCATTGCTGTGTTTGACCTTGGTGGCGGTACATTTGATATTTCTATCCTCGAGCTGGGTGGAGGCGTGTTTGAGGTTAAGTCGACCAATGGTGACACTCACCTGGGCGGCGATGACTTCGATCAGCGCATCATCACATGGCTTGCTGATGAGTTCCAAAAGCAGGAAGGCATCGACCTGCGTCGTGACCCAATGGCTCTCCAGCGTTTGAAAGAAGCTGCTGAAAAGGCCAAGATTGAGCTCTCTAGCTCGACAAGCACCGAGATTAACCTGCCGTACATTACCCAGCAGGATGGTATGCCCAAGCACTTGGTGAAGACGCTGAGCCGCGCCATGTTTGAGCAACTGTGCGATGACCTGATTCAAGCAACCATCCGTCCTTGCGAGCAGGCACTGCGCGATGCCAACCTGAGCACCAGCGACATCGACGAGGTGATCCTGGTAGGCGGTAGCACGCGTATCCCCGCTATCCAACAGATTGTGGAGCGCTTCTTCGGCAAAGCTCCATCCAAGGGCGTTAACCCCGACGAGGTGGTCGCAGTGGGCGCAGCTATCCAGGGTGGTGTCATCAGTGGTGAGCTGCACGAGGAAGGTATCGTCCTGCTTGACGTCATTCCCTTGTCGGTGGGCATCGAGACTCTGGGCGGTGTGATGACCAAGCTCATCGACGCTAACACCACTATCCCTGTGCGCAAGAGTCAAGTGTTCTCGACGGCAGCCGACAACCAGCCAGAGGTCGAGGTGCATGTGTTGCAAGGCGAGCGCCCCATGGCCAAGGACTGCAAGACGTTGGGTCGCTTCCACCTCGACGGCATCGCTCCCGCACCGCGCGGCATCCCGCAGATTGAGGTGTCGTTCGACGTCGATAAGAATGGCGTGATTAACGTGAGCGCCAAGGACAAGGCCACAGGCAAGGAGCAGAGCATCCGCATCGAGGCTAGCAGTGGCTTGACCGATGATGAAATCCAGCGCATGAAGGACGAGGCAGCTGCCAACGCCGCAGCCGATGCCAAGGAGAAAGAGCGCATCGACAAACTCAACGAGGCTGACGCACTCATCTTCCAAACTGAGAAGACGATGAAAGAAGCTGGCGACAAACTGCCTGCAGACCTGAAGTCGCAAATCGAGACCGCACTCGGTAAGCTTAAAGAGGCTCACAAGGCTCAAGACCTCGCTGCCATCGATGTGGCGAAGAAAGAGCTTGAGGATCTGTTCCAGAAGATGTATCAGGCAGCCAGCGCAGCTGGTGCACAGCAGCCTGGTGGAGGACCGCAAGGCCCCTTCGGTGGCGCTGGAGGCCCCTTCGGTGGCCAGCAAGGACCACAGGGTGGCGGCAATCCCAACGGTGGTGCCGAAGACGTCCCCTTCGAGGAGGTCAAGTAACTCTGAAGTTTTTAGAGGTGAAGTAATAATAGTCAGGGCGCAAGGCTTCAAAAACCTTGCGCCCTTTTTATCTCAATACAGAAAAATCTGAATCATGGCTCGTCGGGAGCGGGTGGTGGAGTCGTGGGTGGAGTGGGGGCATCGACCTTCAGCTCGGGCTCGACGGGAACTGACTCATGCAGACCGGGTGAAGGTGCTGTTTCCTCAACTTTTGGTTCTTCCTTTTTGGGCTTCTCGCTGCGCACAGTGTCTTTCTTGGGTTTCTCGACTGGCTCAGGGTCGGCCGCAGGAATGTCCATTGCGGGGATGAGTGAGTCGCGTGCAGTGGTGTCGGTTGCCACACTGTCGACTGTCGCCTCGGCGGCAGGTTTGTCATCATCAAACAACTTTGGCAGTTTCAATCCTCCGTTGAGTGATAACATTGCGACTCCTGCGATAAGTGCAGCTAGCAGAAGGTAGAGCAAAATCCATTTCCAGTTGACGTCTGACAAATGATGTGGCATGCCGCCCTTGGCGTGCTGCATGGTGATGACATAGCTGGCAGGTGCCGTGTCAAGATTCACTGCCAGTGCCTTGTTCATCTGCTGCTCAAAGTCTTCAGTGCCAACATAATCTGTAACGGTCTGCGTCAGTTTGTGACCATCGACTCGGTCCGACAGAGTAATGATAATTACATCTCCGTCATTGATGTCCTTGATGACCTCAGCTCGAGATTTTGTGCTATAGTCTTGGATTTGGTTGCGAGAGTCGTAGGCTATCTCATGGTTCATGCCCGAGATGTGGAGTACACGGCTACGGCCCATCTGGGCAACAAGACATCCACCTGGATGCATCAGCAAGAACGCCAAGTCGCACTGTTTGTTACGTTGGCCTAAGCTGGTCAGGGCGTCTTCGAGCATCTCGTTGAACATGGCTGGCGAGATCTTGCGGTTCTTCTCCAGAGAGTTGTTCAGAGCCTCAATGAGTGCCTCGCGCACCGTGATGTCGTTGGTGACAATAAACAGTCGGTCATCCTCGGTGGCACTACCGATGTTGGGCGACGCGTAGCATCCTTCAGGCAAGATGCAGTAGGGAGTATTAATTTGATAGGTCATTTTTCATTATTTAGGTGCACATCTAGCTGGGGGAAGGGGAAGTGGAGGCCATGTTGAGGCAACTGTTCGTAAATTTGCTCATTCACATCAAAAAGCACGGGCCAGTAATCGGCACTCGTTGCCCAAGCACGAACCAACAGTATCACACTGCTATCAGCGAGTTGCTCAACCAGCACTGATGGGGTGTAGTCGGGCTTGGGCAGTTTGCTCTGTATCTCCGCGGCTTGGGCTGCGCGCCATTCAGCAGTCTTTCGGCGCGAGTGATGGAACAATCGTCGCCACCAGGACTCGCGCTTCTCCTCAACCACTTCTTCAACGCTCGTGTTGGACTCAATTTCATCCTCATGTATCTCCGACTCATTCTTAATGATGCGACTGTCGGCATTAATGATGTCCATGATGGCTGTGCGTGCAGCCTTCACATCATCGCCATAGGATACAGCCACACGCCACTCGATGCGTCGGTAGCCCTCGGCCGAGTAGTTGTTGATAGTACCTGTTGATAAACCACCGTTGGGAATGATGATACGCTCATTGTTGATAGTGGTGATAATGGTGTGGAAGATTTGAATCTCCTTGACTGTTCCCCTATAGGTACCAAACTCAATGAAGTCACCCACCTTGTAGGGCTTAATGAGAAGGATAAGCACACCTCCTGCAAAATTCTGCAGCGTTCCGCTCAACGCCATGCCGATGGCTACACCTGCCGAGGCAAAAATCGCGATGAATGAACTGGTCTCAATGCCCATCACGCCGATGACGGTGATAATGAGCAGGAACAGCAGGGTAATCTTGAGGAAACTCAACAGAAACGAACTGAGAGAACGGTCGACATCCTTCTTGACAAAGACCGCCAACAACAACGAATGCAACTTGTTGATGATCAGTTTGCCAACATAAAAGATCAAGATGGCAGCCAGCACGCGCAAGCCCAGCGATATGAGCTGGCTCGACAGGCTGGTAATAACGCCACTCCAGTCAAAGTCGCGGATGCCACCCAACACCTTATCGGGCGTTAGCGATGCGATAGAATCAGGATGAGCAATGGCATCGACATGTGCCTTGGCAGTGCTAGTCAGCTCCTTTATTTTGCTGGCAGCAATCGTGTCTTTAGGCACTGGAGTTTGCAGTAATATGTTCAATAGCTTCATTTATCACTCGAGTTTGGACTGCGAAATTACAAAAAAAACGATATCCAGCCAAATTTTTCACTTTTTTGCCCAAACTATGAGTTACTCAGAAAGGCGAAATGCTAATTTTTCAAAAATATTGGCACTATGACAAAAAATATTTTGAAAAACCATAGTTTTGTAATAACTTTGTAGGAATTTATTGGCGAAAGTAGCCAAAATGCCCTAGTTGACGGATGTGAGACTACGGGCAAGTGATTGATAGTCACAATAATGCGTGCCGTTTGGAGGCCATTGATGCCATCCATGATAAGGTACGCCGATATTGCATCCACTCAGTACTGTGCGCCAGAGGGCGACAGTCGTAGCTCAGCATAATAAAAAATAACATAAATGATAAGTAAATGGAATTACTTACCACTTACATCCGAAGAATCCCTGATCGAGGCGCAGTTGGCGGAAAAATTCCCCAAATGTCCCTCAGTCGCACGCCTTTTGGTGCTGCGCGGAATGAAGAGCTACGACGATGTCCGTGCATTCTTCAGTCCGTCGCTCAGCCAAATGCCCGATCCATTCCTGATGAAGGACATGGACAAGGCCGTCGACCGCTTGAATTCGGCACTAGGTGGCAAAGAGAAAATTATGGTATATGGCGACTATGATGTCGATGGCACCACCGCTGTGGCGCTCGTATACCGTTATTTACAAAATTATTACTCCCGCTTGGAGTACTATATCCCAACCCGAGAAGACGAGGGATATGGTATCTCGCTGCAGAGCATTGACTATGCTGCAAGCATCGGAGTATCGTTGATTATTGTGCTAGACTGCGGCATCAAGGCTATCGAGGAGATAGCCTATGCCAAGAGTAAAGGCATTGACTTCATTGTGTGCGACCATCACGTACCCGATGACGTTTTGCCTGACGCAGCAGCTATCCTCAACCCCAAGCGTCCTGACGACAATTATCCCTACAAGGGACTTTCGGGATGCGGAGTGGGGTACAAGTTCATGCAAGGTTTCGCCCAGAGCAACGGTCTCTCGACCCACGAACTGGAAACAATGCTCGACCTGGTGGCCGTTAGCATTGCTGCTGACATTGTGCCGCTCACAGGTGAGAACCGTGTGATGACCTACTTTGGACTGCGACGCCTGAACAACAATCCGTGCGTTGGATTGAAAAGCATTATCAAGTTGTGCGGACTCACTGGCAAGGTGCTGACCATTAGTGACATCATCTTCAAGATTGGACCACGCATTAATGCTTCTGGACGAATGGAGAGCGGACAAGAGTCGGTAGAATTGCTGGTTACACGTGACCCAGTCGAGGCCAACGAAATCAGCAAGCGCATTGACAACTACAACCGCAACCGAAAAGAGCTGGATCGCCAAATCACTGTCGAGGCTAACGAGATTGTCGAGCGTCACGCACATGCCTTGGAAGGCAAGAAACCCATTGTCATCTATGATCAGAACTGGCACAAGGGTGTGATTGGCATCGTTGCATCGCGTCTTGCCGAACTGCACTTCCGGCCGTCGGTCGTGCTAACATTGAGCAATGGCTTGGCGACTGGTTCGTCACGTTCTGTACGCGGATTTGATGTCTATGCTGCCATCAAGTCGTGTCGTGACCTGCTAGAGAACTTTGGCGGTCACACCAACGCCGTGGGCCTGTCACTCAAGGTCGAGAATATCGCCGAGTTCCGCCGTCGCCTTACCGAATATGTAGAGGAGCACATCCACGACGAACAGGTAACCCCAACGATGGACATTGACTGCGAATTGATGTTTGAAGACATCAACAGCGACTTCTTGCGCTGCATGAAGCAATTCAATCCGTTCGGTCCCGAGAACCAGAAGCCTGTGTTCATCACACGTAACGTGCTTGACTTTGGCACCAGCAAACTTGTGGGTCGCAACAATGAGCACATCAAGCTCGAAATGGTTGATAACCACAGCAAGCGCATCATGAATGGTATCGCATTTGGCATGGCACGTTTCTACGAACACATCAAGGCACGCAAGCCTTTCGACATCTGCTATACCATCGAGGAGAACCGTCACCGCAATAGCGGGTCGGTGCAATTGCTCATCAAGGGCATCAGAACCCACGACGATGCATCCGAAAGCCAGCCAAATTCGTGACATCCTCCATCGCTATTGGGGATATGACGAGTTCCGGCCGCTGCAGGAAGACATCATCACATCGGTGCTTGATGGTCGCGACACGCTGGGGCTGATGCCTACTGGTGGTGGCAAGAGCATCACCTTCCAGGTGCCCACACTGGCACTCGATGGCATGGCGCTGGTAGTTACGCCCATCATCTCGTTGATGAAAGATCAGGTTGACCACCTGCTCGAACGTCACATCAAGGCGACCTATCTCCATGCGGGACTCACCGCGGCCGAAGTGCGCCGCACCTACGAAAAGTGCCTTTATGGCAACTGCAAGTTCCTCTATGTATCACCTGAACGATTAGGTTCGGAGGGATTTCTTGAGCGTCTCAAGCACATGCCAGTGCGTCTCATCGTTGTCGATGAGGCGCACTGTATCTCGCAATGGGGCTACGACTTTAGGCCATCGTTCCTGCGCATCGCACAAGTGCGCAAGATTTTCCCCGACGTTCCTGTACTTGCATTGACTGCCACCGCGACACCGGTGGTGGTCGATGACATCATGCAGCGCCTGGAGTTCCGCCAGCCTAACGTGTTGCGCAAGAGTTTCGCTCGCGATAATATCACCTATGTCGTTCGCCCATGCAGCGAGAAATTGACCGAATTGGTGCACATCCTGCGCTCTGTGGCGGGAACAGCCATTGTTTATGTTCGCAGCCGTAAGCGCACCAAGCTCATCAGTGATGAGCTCAATCGCCATGGTATCGGCGCTGATTATTATCATGCGGGCCTTGCAGTAGAGGAAAAGGAAGACAAGCAAAACAGGTGGAAGAACGACGAGTGCCGTGTTATTGTAGCTACTAACGCATTCGGGATGGGCATTGACAAGCCCGATGTTCGCATCGTCATCCATGTTGACATACCTGACTCGCTCGAGGAGTATTATCAGGAGGCGGGTCGCGCGGGTCGCGACGGCAAGAGGTCTTATGCGGTGCTCTTGACAACGCCAACCGACAAACGAACACTTCACAAACACATCAGCGATGCTTTCCCGCCTCGCGACTTCATCAAGAAAGTCTATGAGTTGGCAGGCGATTTCCTACATGTGGCAGTAGGGGAGGGTTATCAGAAGATGTATGACTTCAACTTCAACCTCTTCTGCAACACCTATGGCTTGCCCGTGCTGCCCACTCACAGTGCGCTGCACCTGCTCACCTCGGCCGAATACATCGAGTTTGTAGAGGAGATCGAAGCGCAGTCCCGCGTCATGATCTTGGCCAAGAAAGAGGAACTTTATGATCTCCACACTTCCACGCCCGGTGCCGACCGTGTGCTGCAGGCTATTTTGCGGCAGTATACTGGGTTGTTTGCCGACTATGTTTTCATCAACGAGGATGTCATTCGTTTCAAGACAGGCCTAACCCCTGATACCATCTACAACTCGCTGCTCGAGTTGACACGCATGCACATTCTCCACTATATTCCCCGCAAACGCACACCTTATATTATTTATACCAGTTCGCGGGAGGAGGCCCGCCATGTGCTCCTGCCCAAGGCAATCTATGAGGATCTGAAGCAGCGCATGGAGCAGCGCATCGATGCGGTGCTCGATTACGCCTTCAACGACCAGCAGTGCCGCGAGACACGCATGTTGAGATACTTTGGAGAACAAACAGGGGATTTCTGCGGACACTGCGATGTGTGTATCGACCGCCGCAAGCGTGAGAACACCCAACCCGCCGACGTGCAAAGCGGCATCCTCTATATGGCTCAGGTAAAGCCGCGTCGGCTCGAAGAATTCCTTCACACCTTGTCTTTTCCCAAAGACGAGATCGTGAGCATGGTAGCCTTCCTCGTCGACGAGGGCTACCTCATCCACCGCGACGACGATACCTATTACAACCCCCAGCCTTTGGATTAACCCCGAGAGCCGTGACACACACTCATGTTGCTTGTTAATAACTTTTGTGGGGTGTTTTTGGAGGTGGAGTGGGGAAATTGTAGTAACTTTGAACAAATTTTTGTGGACGTGCGTTGGCGCGTCCCTTCATAACTCCCTTTAACTCCTATTACTCCTTAACTCCTAGATAATGATTCCCTTTGTTCACCTCCATGTGCACTCACAATACTCCATCCTTGACGGACAGGCATCCATCCAGGGGATGGTAGACAAGGCTATGGCCGACGGCATGCGCGGCATGGCGCTCACCGACCACGGCAACATGTTCGGCATCAAGGAACTTCATGACTACTGCAACAAGGTCAATAAGGACCTCGAAGAGAAAGACAAGTTCAAACCCATCTTTGGTTGCGAGGTCTATGTCGCCATGACCGACATGCACGAACATGTTGACAAACGCGACATAGGCCGTCA
>JAEEVE010000059.1 GCA_016290765.1 Muribaculaceae bacterium | reverse complement strand
GATTACCTTAACACCCGTCACATTGGGGGACAGTCTGAAAGGCGAAAAGCGCCCCCACTTGTCAACATTGAACTTGACCTTCATCACATTGTCGGCAAAGTTCAATGCATGCACGCCAGCTCCGTAGTCCCATGCCAAATCGCCCACATCCCAATGGATGCTATAAGGCGGATATGGATACAGGCTCTCGTCGGTGGCTACACTGCCCATAATGCAACTAATGCCATGCTGCTTAACGGCATCAACAATCTCGTTAACAATGTTGGGATTGCCCTTGATGTAGTGCGATCCCAGCGTGGGGTCTCCACCGCCTACGATGAGCACACGTCCCATGAGGGTGTCGCCCTTGACATCACCTTGCAAGTAGACGCGGGTCTTGAACTTGAAATCGCCACCGAGGGTCTCAAGGGCAGTGACCGAGGTGACGGTCTTCATCGTGGATGCCGTGACGATGGCCTGGTCTTGGAGGTTGCCGGCGATGACCTTGTTCGAGTCAATGTCGATGACTACCACACCAGCCGAGGCATGTCGCATGCCCTTGCGAGCTGCATAAGCGTCAACAGCCTCCTGCTCGGTGATAGCCCAGGCGGCGATGGCAACCAGCACCAACGATAAGGTAAAAAGCAGTTTTTTCATTTTTGTGATTGTTAACCCTAGAGGCACTAGGTTATCTAGATAAACTAGAGATGATATTCCATTATTCCATTCCCTCGGTACCAAACTCGAGAAGGTTGGCTGCAATGCCATCAGCAAGTTGGACCAACGAGCACAGCGGATGCTGATCGCGGGCGGTGTTTAGGCTCTTCATCGCCTCGACGCTTTGCATGGGCAAGTCCCAGGCGGTCATGTGCCAGCGAATGGCGAGCAGTTCCTCCTGGTCGATGTCCAGCCCACCCCACAAGGCCATCATGGCCGACTTTTCGCCATGCCCCATGGGGAAATTGCTGTAGTCGACATCGTAGGTGTCAACCTCGACCCACAGTCCCATTGCATCCTTGCGCTTGCGGCGTATCGGGCGGTATATGTCGGCCTTGCAAATGTCGTGCAGCAGCGATGCGATGATGACACTGTCGCGCTTCAGGCGATTCTCCAGGTCGGGACGCATGGCGATGACCATCTCGCGCAGTTTGAGTGCTGCATGACACACGTTGAGCGAGTGCTCAAGCAGGCCTTCATCGTGATTCAGATGGTGATTGACACTGGCTGGAGCACTGAAGAAGTGGTTGCGGCCCTCGTCCAGATAGGCCAGCAGGTCGTCGATTCCATCACGGCCCGTAGAACGCAACAGCTCGACAAATTCGTCTTTAGCAGATAGTGAAGTATTCATTATTTAGAGATATTTTCGCCAAGCAAAATGCTTGCGGTGCTTGAGATAGTCTAGGTCGCGCTGGTTCTCATAAGCCTCGCGCTCCATCGACAGACGGCGGTAGGCACTGCCTCGCTGCACGAGCCGTACGAGCCACTCAACCGAATACCAGATGTAAAAGCCGATAATGCCCATCTCCAAGAGCTGCGCAGTATGGATACGCTCGTGGTTGATGAGTTCCTGCGACAGATAAACGCCTGGATGGACAAAGAGTATGCCCAAAAAGTTCATGGCGCTGAACCCACGCAATGGCAGATATTTCGTCCTGACAATTTTCATTATAGCCTGCAAATTTAGCAAAATTTGTGCAAGCCGAACGCAATAAGCTCGCTTTTTTGCTGAGGCGAAGCCAAATTTATCTATTTTTCTTCCACAATTTTGCAATCATGTGAAAATAAAGCAGTATTTTTGCAAAAATAAATTATACCACCAAACATTAAAACCGATTATGAAAAAAGCACTGAACACTGCTGCCGCACCGGCAGCCATTGGACCCTACAGCCAGGGTATTGCCGCAACCGGAACCATGTATTTTCTCTCGGGCCAGCTACCCATCGACCCCGCAACAGGCGCCTTCCCCGAAGGCGGCATCAAAGAGCAGACGCGCCAGTCACTGCTCAACGCCAAGGCCATCCTCGAGAGCGAGGGTCTGAACCTGAACAATGTGGTGAAAACTACCGTCCTGCTGAGCGATATCGCCAACTTTGGCCCCATGAACGAGGTATACGCCGAGTTCTTTGAGCAGCCGTTCCCCGGCCGCTCGGCCTTCGCCGTTCGCGACCTGCCCAAGGGCGCCCTAGTCGAAATCGAGATGATTGCCGTGGGATAATTCCACGACCATAAATAAACAGAAAGAAACAAGGACAATGGGGACAGTTTTGCCCATCATTGTCCTTGTTTTATTACTCTTACGACCTTAGATCACCGCGAGCAACACGGGGATGGGGATGGTACCCGTGATGGTGTAAAGGATGTCGCTAGTGTAACTGGAGCGACCACGATAGACATGCCCGTGTGACACTGTGAAAAGTATGTCGCTGGAATAACTGCTGTTGCCCTGTAGGATGTGGGTACCGTCCCAAGTACAGAGGATATCGCTGGTATAGGTCGAGCGACCCTGATAGACTTTGCGCCCGTCCCATGTAAAGAGGATGTCGCTGGAATAGGTCGAATTGCCACGATAGAGGTAACGCCCGTCCCATGTGTAGAGGATGTCGCTCGAATAGGTGGAATTACCATGATAGAGGTGACGGCCGTCCCAACTGTAGAGGATGTCACTGGTATAGGTCGAGTTGCCACGATAGAGCTTTGACGTGGCAGCATCTGCAGCGAGGCAGATCATCGACATCATCACGAAGAAAAGAATCTTTTTCATGCCATGAAAGTGTTAAAATGGTGGTTCCCAAGTGATATCTATCGTATGCCTTGTGAAGGGATGAGTGAATTGCAGGCGGGCAGCGTGGAGCATAAGGCGCGATGCGGCAGTGCCATAGAGCATGTCACCAACAATAGGCATATTGAGGCCCAGCGGATGCGAGCAGTGAACGCGTAACTGGTGGGTGCGGCCTGTGAACGGGTGCAACTCCACCCGCGTGATGCCATCACGGCGGTCGAGCACATGGTAGGTAGTCACGGCAGGTCTTCCATGCTCAGCATCGACCATCTGGCGTGGACGGTCATCCACATCGGGCCGCAACGGCAAGTCTATCGTGCCTTGGTCGGTTGCCACCACGCCATGCAACAATGCAATATAGGTCTTTTTTACTTCACACGAGGCAAACAGGTCCTGCAATGCCTTGTGAGCCTGCTTGTTCTTGGCAAGCACGACCAGCCCTGAGGTTTCTTGGTCCAGTCGATGCACCACCACCGGTCCGCTCACATCGCTACGAGAGCGATAACGGGTCTCGACCGAATCGTCAAGCAATTTGCCTGGCACGGTTAGCATCCCGGCGGGTTTGCGAACGATGGTCATCCACGCGTCATCATAGGCGATGTCCAGTCCCTTATGGGTAACAGGGTCGGCCAACCGGTTGGGCTCAACCTCCAACCCCTGCAGCATGAAGGTGAGGATGGGCAGGCACTTGCTGCGACAAGCGGGATAGTAATGGCCGTGATGCCGCACCTCGCCCACAGGCGACTGTCCGTACCAGAACTCGGCCATGCACACAGGCTGCAAGCCATTGAGATAGGCATATTGCAAGAGTTTGGGGGCACAGCATTCACCGCTTCCCGAGGGAGGCAATGTCCCGCCCCAGATTTCCATCAAGTCCTTGCTTTCGCCATGGGCGTTATGGACCACAAAGAGGTGAAAGATGCGCTCCTGCAGTGCCTCACTACGATGTTTGCGCTCGGCCTTGAGGCTATTGATACGCGATTGATATTCAGCTATTTGCGATTCTAACTCAACTATGATTGCTTCGTGCTTTCGGCGTAAGCGCTTCAGTTCGGCCTTTTGGAACTGACTCTCGGTGAGCAGTTCTTGCACTTGGGTTTGGGTAAGGTCGCCCTCAGCACGATGCAGGTCACGCGCAGCTTTGCACTCGGCCATATAGAGTTTATACCGCTTAATGTCCTGGTCACGATTACATCGTGCACATCGCAGTTGCAACGACAATCGTGCCAATTCGTCGCTCTGTTCCATCCGCTCAATCTCGTGGTTGATGGCGGTGATGGCAGCCTCGCCCTGGCGGAACTCGCCATCGGGCTGCAGCAAATCGTAGACAGGCGGCACAAAATAGGCATGGTCGTTCCGGCCGCACAGGTTACCTGAGTAAGCGGCAAGGAAACCCAATGCGCAGTTGGCATCGCGCACCACCAGCACACCCAGCATCTTGCCAGCCTGGAGTTCATCTGCCCAATCATTGCGGGTCTCCACATAGCGCATCACCTGCTGGGCCGCCATCACGCTCAGTGGGTGCGGCGCATAATGGAAGGGCCAAGTGAAGCGCTGTGGCGGCTCCACCCCAGCGACATCCTGCTCAAAACGATGGAGACATATGGACATAAGAACAAAAGAAGCTTAGCTGTAACAGCATATTTCGCAAAGTTACATTTTTTTCTTGAAATATTGGATAGTTTTATAGAAAAATCATTATCTTTGTGGGTGAAAATATCACATACAACAAAACTCGTAACTTAAAGTAATATGGAACTATACAAACTGAGGCGAAATGCCATCATCTATGACTGCGTGTGCATCGCCATTGCGATGGTGGTGCTGTTCTTGGCCCATAGGCAACTGCTGCCACATTGGGCACTGATTGTGGGAGCCTTGCTGGCAGCGGCCTTCATGTGCGCCAGCATCTGGTGCCTGATGCGCGCCCGCAAACTATTGCGGGAAATGGAGCCTCCCACTCCCCAAAAAGAAGAGGTGACAGAGGAGGCCGAGGATACTATTTCAACTGAATAACCCAGCAAACCAATGAAAAAGAAAATATTCATCCTCATTGCCGCCATCGTGCTCAGCGGCATGGCAATGGGCCTAGAAGCCAAAAAGCCCAAAAAGAGAAAACACAGAGCCAAACAGGAGCAAGTGTGGACCGCCATCAGCGGTTTCTACACTTTTGGAAACGAAGAGTATAGGATGGGCATCGATTACTTCGACGGCGAATTCAAGGGCTATATCAACGGGCCGGGCTTTGAAAACGAGGAAGAATACGACGGTAGCGTCGATGAGAAGACTGGTCTGATCACCATCGTTGACGAGCAAGGCAAAGTTATCTTCACTGGCAAGATGTATCGTGGCGGCAACCAGCTGCGTGGTGAGTTAAACGGCAAGCCCATCACATTAGAAGGGCTTTGCGGACTTTAAGGCAATGCATAATGCACAATGAAAGTTACCTTTCCACTTTACACTCTACACTACTAAGAAATGAAGTTTATCTCATGGAATGTCAACGGCTTGCGGGCCGTTGTGGGCAAAGGATTTGCCGAGGTGTTTAACGACCTTGACGCCGACTTCTTCTGCCTGCAAGAGACTAAGATGCAGGCAGGCCAACTCGACTTGGAGTTTGCTGGCTACCGTTCTTACTGGAACTATGCCGACAAGAAAGGATATAGCGGCACCGCCATTTTCAGCCGCCACGAACCACTGGCGGTAACCTATGGCATCGGCATTGATGAGCACGACCACGAGGGGCGCGTCATCACGCTGGAGATGCCCGAGTTCTACCTGGTGACGTGCTACACACCGAACAGCCAGGACGAACTGCGTCGCCTAGACTACCGCATGCAGTGGGAGGACGCGTTCCGCACCTATTTGCTCTCACTAGACGCGAAGAAACCCGTCATCGTGTGTGGCGACCTGAATGTGGCACACCAGGAGATTGACTTGAAGAATCCCAAGACCAATCGCCGCAACGCTGGGTTTACCGATGAGGAGCGTGCCAAGATGACCACACTGCTCGATGCAGGCTTCACCGACACTTTCCGCCACTTCTACCCCGACAAGACCGACATCTACTCGTGGTGGAGCTATCGCTTCCGTGCCCGGGAGAAGAACGCCGGCTGGCGCATCGACTATTTCCTCACCTCAAAACGGCTTGATGACAAGCTGGTTTCAGCCTCCATCCACACCGACATCATGGGCAGCGACCATTGCCCCGTGGAGGTGGAAATCTCTTTGTAATGCACTATGCATAACCTCACACAAAAGCACCGTCCAATTGGACGGTGCTTTTGTTTCACGAACAGTCGTGCAGACGATTACTTGCGGATACCGAGCTCCTTCTTTGCGATGAGAGCGCGGTAGCGGTTGATGTCCTTACGCATCAGGTAATCGAGCAATTTGCGACGCTTACCAACAAGCATCTTCAGTGCACGCTGAGTCGTATGATCTTTCTTGTTGACCTTCAAGTGCTCGGTCAGGTGGGAAATACGGTAAGAGAATAATGCAATCTGTGCCTCGGGAGACCCAGTATCAGTATTGCTGGCACCGTACGTTCCAAAGATCTCTTTCTTTTTCTCTGAATCTAAGTACATTACGTTAAATTTATATATGATGTTTGCAAAATTGCGGTGCAAAGGTAGTACAAAGTTTTCAGTTGTCAGTCATCAGTTGCCTGTTTTTTTTGAAATTGCGTGATTTTTAACATTTGGGGCAAGCGGGAGAGCTGGCCAGGATTGGTGCCGGGGAGACCTTCGGGGACGGTCATGCCACGCTGGCGGTAGAAATCGGTCCAGTGGTCGGTGATGCGGCCCGATGCGTCGTGGAATGACATGGGGATGGTGTCGAACAGCACCCTACCCTGCCGGTCAACATAGCTAATCTGCACAAGTTCACTGCAATAGATGGCGCTGTCGCCTGGCAAGAACAGGTCATCATAAGGCAGGCCGACATAGCGCAATGCCTTGCGCACCGAGCTAGTGGCATTGACATCTTCGACGCGCTGTAAAACAAAGGTCGCTCCTTGCTCTCGCTTCACAAGCGAGTCGATGGGTGTGAGGGTCACGCCCTGATGTGGAATGGCCTCCAAGGCATAGAGCGGTCCCGTCTCACCACCGATGCGATGCAAGATGGCGACATGATCAATGGCAAGCGAGTCAATGCCTTGCGTAACCTGGGTAATGGCATTGTCTTGTGGTTGCGCTACAAAGATCAGGTCGCCCTCTTCTATTAATTGAGTACTGTGACTAGAAAATGGAGAATTATTTTGTGACTGGGCTTTGATGGCGACGGCTACGAACAGGAATACTACAGCTATGCGCCACAATCGACTTTGCAAGCGCAGCGATAGCTTCGTTAGGGGCGACGAGGGTCTAGGCAGGGGTGGCAAAAAATGAACCATGTCGCTGAAAGCGACAGATTTGAGTAACCGGGGGTGGAGCTTGCGACACCCTCGGAACCAGCTGAAACATCTACGTCGCTGAAAGCGACCATTTGCGATAACAGCCAAATTAGTCTTTGAGAAAGTATTCATCTATTTCGACACCTTCACGAGCCATCAACTCACGCAACTCACTATCTAAAGTAACACCTCTATGATGATTCTTTTGATTAATAATATAGTTTTTCACGATGGGAATGTCAGCGTGACTATAGGTGAAAGCAGCATAACTTTGCCCCCATCCTGAGAATTGTGGGAAATACGGGTTCTCCTTTAACCATTCACTAGATGCACGCTTGATTCTACGCATAAATTCAGACAAAGCAATTGCTGGTGGGACACCGACTAACATATGGACATGGTCTGGCATTCCGCCAATACGGTAGAGTTTGCCATTTAGATGACTCACTATACCCATAATATAGGCATATAACTCTTTCTCATGCTCTTCAACTATCGTGTTTTCGCTGCGATAGGTTCGAAATACTATGTGATAGACTAAATTGGTATAGCTCATATTTGCAACTCAGATGCTCGCTTTCAGCGAGGATTATGCTTTTGCTCTCCTCCGAGGGTGTCGCTATCGCTCCACCCCCGGTTACTCAAATCTCTCGCTTTCAGCGAGATTTGCTTCTCCTCTCCTCCGAGGGTGTCGCTATGCTCCACCCCCGGTTACTCTAATCTCTCGCTTTCAGCGATTTTTTCTTCTGCCTAGACCCTTGACGCCCCTGACGGGGCTCTTTGCCCGGTTACTCAAATCTCTCGCTTTCAGCGATGATGTTTCGGACAAGAAACAAGGGATGGAGCAGTCACTCCACCCCTTGTAAATCAGCTACTTTTAGTTGGTTACTTGACGACCTTGGTGGTTGTGGTGGTGCCGTCGGTGTAGGTTGTCACCTTGATGGTGATGCCTTCGGGGCTGGCCACCTTTTGACCGGCGAGGTTGTAGTAGCGCTCGCTAGCCACCGTCTTGCCTTGCTTCACACCGTCGATTGCATTGTAGGGGTTCTCCTCAAGATAGACGATGTTTGACGAGTTGCGCACACCATCAACCGTGTTGTGCACCTGGATACCGATGCGCCAGTTGAACAATGGGTTATCGCCCGTGTTGGTGCGGTAGAAGTATACACGACGCAAGTAGAAGTCATAGCCCGTAAAGCCATAAGGAATTTCGGTCATGTCCTGGTCAAAGCCGTTGTTCGCACCATAGGTGTCATAGTCGAAGGTGAACAGCTGGTCATCGTCGGTGTAGATGCTGTAGGTCACATTGTCGGCATGCAGCGGTTTGCCGTCGACATCCACCAAGTTGATGTTGAAGTCAAAGCGGGTGAAACCGCTCTCATCCTTACAATCAAAGAACTCCAGTGCCTCGGGATCGGCAGGAACAGCAGCCTCGGCCTCCTCCAGCACTGTCCATACGGTCTTCCACTCGATGGTAGCCACGCTCAGGTCATCGTCCCAGATACCAGCCACACCCAGTGCGTTCCAATTGTTGGGCTCTTCGGCGAAGGCATCGCCTTCTGATCCAACCAAACTGATGGTGCCTTCTGATTCATTCACGGCATAGGTCACAGCCTCTACGTTCTCATCGGGAGTGAACATAACCCAATAGAAGTCATCGCCCAAGTCAATCGCCTCGGTGGCTCCCCATGAGAGAAGCAACCCATAGCCATCTTCCTCGTTGTAGGCAACATACTGTCCTAATGGCACCGAGATGGTCAAACCATCGTCGCTCAGTTCGCCCTTGACCCATACGCCCTGGCCTTCGCCGTAGCACAGTGGATCCTGGATATAGACCGTCTTGCCGTCCTCGGCATAAACGACCTTGAGCTGGCCAGTCTGCGCATCGGTAATGTAGCCATAGAGACTGACGGTCATGTACTCACCTGAACGGGTATAAGTTACAAGATTACCCTCAGGCTGCTCAGTAATGATATCGACCTTAGCAGGTGCTTTGGTCAATTTGCCCAGTGTGTGGGCGGGTTTGGCAGCCGCACACAGCGACACAGCCAACACAAGAATGAAAAGTAAAGATTTTTTCATAAGAGTTGTTTGTTAATTAGTTGAACAATAGTTATTTAATTATGAATTAACTTAGTCCCACGTGATGCCATTGCTGGTGCTGGACCGCTTGTCATACTTGACATCTTGCAGGATACTCGAATTGACGGCAATGTGGAAGTTATAGCTCTTATAGGGCCCGACGGGTACAAAGCTCGCTGTCATCGTAAAGCAGTGCATCGTACGGGAGATGTTGCAGTTCATATATGCAATCTTGCGATTCTCAAAGTCGTAGCTTGCCATGAACGTCAGATTCCAGTTCTTGGTGGGACGGATGTTGCCGTTGAAACTGAGTGAGTGGGTAAACTTGCCGTTATACTCCATTTTCTTTTTGTTGAAGGTGCCATAACCATAGTTCACCGAATAGCTAAAGCTCAAGTTCCACGGGCATTCCCACTTGGCATAGCCCTCGTCGGTGAGTTCTATGCCATCGGGCACATTATTGCCCTTGCGGTCGTCATTGAAATCATCGCTATCTAGATTGTCGCGCGACCGATTGATTGTCGAGGTATTATCGTTCTTGCTCGAGTCTTTCTTCTTGCGTTTGAAAGTGTTGTTGTTAATCGTGTAACTGAACGAGGTTCCCGTACTGGACAGACGGCCCCATCCACCCCCATGGAACAAACGCAGCTTGTTGATGCGCACCGGGTTGCCATACTCGTTCAGACCGTACTTATACACATCCCATGTGGCGCTGAGGTTAAGGTTGAAGCCTTTGAACAGGCGCAACAAGATGCTGGTACTCAAGTTGCTCCAACGCAGCGAGTCGGCCACCATGTTGTAGCTCTGGCTCAGCGTAAGGTTCTCGATCAGCGAAATTTTCTTGTAGCCCGTGCTATCCTGGTCACTCTTTACCTTCGCCTCAAGGTTGTTGGCCAAGTTAAATGAGAGAAATCCGCTGCGATCACCAGGCGCAGTGCCAAACTTGCCGTGCTGGAAGTAGCTGTATTTGCGGCGTTGCTGATTGCCGTTGGCGTCGGTATACTCGTAGCTTCCCCAGTAGCCCCAGAATGGTGCTCCAAAGTTAGGAGCCGCAGTGAACGTGATGGTGGGCGTTAGCACATGACGTACCATCTGCAACTTATCACCGAAGATCTTCAGCGGTTTCCAGAAGCCATAAATCTTGGTATTGAGCGAGAGCGAGAAGTTGAAATCGAAGACGTTATAGAAACTGTAGGTAGTATCAGCCACCTCAGCACTGGCATTGGGATCCCATTGTCGACGTATCTTGCTGGTGTACATGCGGTCGTTGATAGTCAACGACGGGGTGAAGTTAAAGTACTTGAACACATTGAATGTGGCGTTGATGGGGAGGGTGTGTGACATGCCGTTACGCCAGTCCTTGGCCAAGTTCTTATGGAAGAACTCGTTCTGCTTGGCTGTGAGCGAATTCTCGAATCGACCCGAATAGCTTATCTTGATTTTCTCGTACCATCGCTCAGCACCGACGACGCGCTTGCGCTTGAACGGAGCGGTCTGCGACATGGTCAAGGTGAAGTTGGGAAACGACACACTCAATGTCGAGTCGGCGGTGCGCTGGTTGATGCTCATGTTGGCCGACAAGCTCCATTTGGTGCCAGGGAACTTGTAAGAAAAGTTGATGGTACTGCTCTTGGTGTTCTCGGTAAAAGCCCGAGTGTAGTAGGTATCCAAGCTGTTGCGGGCATATCCGCTTGTGGCAAAGTTGACGCTCGCCGAGAAGTTTATGTTAGGATTTGCCTTACTGTCCTGCGTGTGGTGCCACATTACCTGGAAGTTGTGCATCTTGGAGTAATCAGGGTCACCCTTGCTGCCAGTGATGGTTGTGAGGTAGTTGATATTGAAGTTTCCACGGAACTTATATCGCTTGGCATAGTTGCTCTGTGCCGCCACGCCCCAAGAGCCTCTCGAGTAAATCTCGCCCGTCAACGCCAAGTCGAAATGCTTGCTCAGCGCCAAATAGTAGCCGCCATTACGGGCATAAAAGCCGCGATTATAGTCCTCACCGAAGGTAGGGAAGAGAATGCCGCTACTATACTTGTCGGTAAATGGGAAAAAGCCAAAAGGCACCGCCAGCGGCAATGGCAGGTCCTCGAGCACCATATAAGCAGGACCTGTCACCACGTTGTGCTTGGGGCGCACCTTTGCCTTAGTGAGCTGGAAGTAGAAGTGCGGGTGCTCATGATTGTCGCAGGTTGTATAGCGACCGTCCTTGATGTAATACTCATCATTTTCCATCTTCTTGGTGAGTCCACCTGTGAGGTAGCCCTCGCCCTGCTCGGTAATAATGTCGGTAATAAATCCCTTCTGCGTCTTGAAGTTATAGTTCATGATGCGCGATTCATACTCGCCACTGTTGTCCTTGAAGACGGGCTTTCCCTGAAGCTCGCCCACCGAGTCAGGAGTACCGATGGCATGCACAATGCTGCTGTCCATGTCCATGGTGATTTGATCGGCTGTGAGGTTGATGTCTCCATAGGTAATCTGGCCTGCACCATAGATAGTGGCTCGGCTCTTGCCATACATCACAATGGAGTCCTTTGAACTGAAGTTAACCACATGGTCGAGGTCGACTTTTTGTTTGACAAATCGCTCTTTTGTAGCGTTCTTAGGGGTGCTAGTGGTGTCAGGAGTGAGCGAGTCGCCTGCCATGCGCACGAGCGAATCGACCAGCTCGGCAGGCGTTCCTCCGCGCATCTGCAAGCCTCGTGAGCGCGTCTGCGCCCACAAAGGCCAGCAGTTGAGCAACATCAGCCCAACCAGCATTAGTGGCAATATGTAGCGATCTGCCTTCAATGTGGATTTATGCAATCAACCTACAAAGGTAGTGCAAAAACCACAAACTCATCCTTACCCCACCAGAGATTTATAGTAATTTAATAGTTGGGATAGACTATAGGCCACTCCTATGGCTAGCGCAAGGCGCGTTCTACTCACCAGGAGAAGTTGCAGTAAGTGCTAGCATGGGGACGGACAACGACAGTGCGTGTCATCGTGCCGGACTGCAGGTGATAGATGCCTGGTGTCACGTCGCGGAACAAGTAGAAGCCGTTGTCATGCCCGTCGGTCGTTGCCTGAGCGACCACCTGCTTGCGGTTGTCGAGGAGCGTGACGGTGGTGTTGTTGCGGGCTGGGAAGTAGTCCAGACCGAACTTGTAGCCTGCATAAGGCGAGTCACCATTGATATCGATAATGCGCCCCGCGACGATACCATTCTCGGTAGCGCCTGAGCGGCCAAAGTACTGGTCGATGGCGAGACTCAGGTTCCAACCCTCAAGCCAGCAGAAATCATCGTTGTTGAGGCGGCGACGCTCGGGCAAGTAGTCGTGGAACGAGCCCTCGCTGAGCATGCCTGGCAACTTGTTGTAGCGCAGCACACCCAGACCCGTCTTTGGTCCCCATTCGGGATAGAAGGTCCAGTCGCCGTATATGCGCAGGGGATGCGACCACACGGTAGCGTTGTTGCCAATGAGGTGCTGCATGATGCAGCGTGCGATGCTGTCGCTGTTCTCGACACATGGCTCACCGCTCCAGCCACGGTACAAGGCCAGCGGGAAGTTAAGTTTGCGCTCGATACCGGTGGCGTTGCTATGGATGGCCAGGAACATGTCGGCGCCGCTGTGGTTGGCGAGCGACGAAATCTCAAACAGGTCAAGGTCGTCGGTGGTCTTGTTCTCGGTGCGAGTGATGCCCACCTCATAGCCACGGCTCTCAAGAATCTGCTTTAGTGCCATGCCCTTCTTGAAGTTGGAGTCCGACTCATAGTAGGCCATAGTGTCGTTGGTAGCGTAGCAATAATAAGGCGTGGGGCGGTCATTGCTGTCGTGACCTCCGTGACCTGGATTCAGGAACACGCGCCGAACAATATGGGTTTGTTGCCTATACTGTTTTTTGTCAAATCTAGGTACTATCGCTACCTCCGACAATAGTTTGAGATCCATATTCTCC
>JAEEVE010000058.1 GCA_016290765.1 Muribaculaceae bacterium | reverse complement strand
TTACATCTATGAGATTGGCGGAAAGAAAATCCTTAACGTCCTGTCTTATGTCATCGACCCAACGAAGTGTCGTGGATGCACGGCCTGCAAGCGCAACTGTCCTGTCGATGCCATCATGGGAAGCGTTAGGCAGCCGCATGTCATCAACCCATATAAGTGTACATGCTGTGGCAAGTGCCAAACTCGATGCAAGTTTGGGGCCATCAGTGGGCCTATAGGAGTGCTCGACGAGCGCAACTCGATCAACGATGTGCTGGTCGACATCGAGAACCCCGACAAGTTGGTTGTGGCGCAAACTGCACCAGCGGTGCGATTCGCGTTGGGCGAGGAGTTCGGCATGGAGCCCGGAACGGTTGTCACGGGTAAGATGGTGACCGCCTTGCGGGAGATTGGGTTTGACTATGTGTTCGACACCAACTTTGGGGCCGATTTTACCATCATGGAAGAGAGTGCCGAGTTGATCGACCGCCTGAGGAGATACATGGCGGGTGACAAGAATGTGCGCCTGCCCATGACCACTTCGTGTTGCCCAGCATGGGTCAACTTCTTTGAAAATGACTATCCCGATCTGCGCAAGTACCCGTCGACGTGCAAATCGCCGGCGCAGATGTTCGGAGCCATTGCCAAGACCTACTGGGCCGAGAAGATTGGCATCCCTCGCGAGAACATCTCGGTCATCTCGATCATGCCGTGCCTGGCTAAGAAATATGAATGCGCGCGCGACGAGTTTATCGTCAACGACACGCCCGATGTGGACTGCAGCATCACCACTCTCGAACTGGCCGAACTTATCAAGAGCAAGGGAATAGACTTTGCCGCCTTGCCCGACGGCGAGTTTGATGCGCCACTGGGCGACGCCACCGGTGCCGGCACCATCTTTGGCACCACAGGCGGCGTCACCGAGGCCGTTTTGCGCACTGTCTATGAGACTTTCACTGGCAAGCAGCTGCCGCGCGTTGAGTTTACTCAGGTGCGAGGCATGGACGGTATCCGCGAGGCTACCATCGATCTCGATGGCTTTGAGTTGCGTGTGTGCGTGGCACATACCTTGAGCAACGCCCGCATTCTCATGGATCGCTTGCGTGCCGGCGAGCTCGACTATCATGTCGTTGAGGTCATGTCCTGTCCTGGTGGCTGCATTGGTGGCACAGGACAGCCCTACCACTCGGGCGACATCGAGGTTCTCGAGGCTCGGCGTCGGGCCATGTATGCTGCCGATGCCGCCATGCCTGTGCGCAAGAGCCACGACAGCCCTGCCGTGAAGCAGATTTATCAGGAGTTCCTAGGCGAGCCGCTGGGCAAGCGGGCCCACCACCTGCTCCACACCCGCTTCCGCGACAAGTCCATCCTTTAACTCTTTCTCGGTCTTCTCAGAACACAAGAAAAGCAGCGGTGCGTCCCTTGTTGGGGGTGCACCGCTGCACATTGTGGAGAGTAACCTGCCTGACAGCGCGTCAACGCTCTGGCTTTTCTTCTTCCTTCGGTCCTTCGTGCTTGCGCACGATGCTGGCCAGGTCCACACCGACAGCGCTCTTCACAGTGTCATTGACCTGGGCGAGCACCACAGGCAGCGTGCCAGTGATCGAGCCAATACCTGTGCCCTGGTCGCCACCCGTGCTGTAGATGTTCACACCCTGGATGGTCGACACCTGCTCAGCGATGTTGTGCGTGATTTCGGGCAACTTTTCAATGACCATCTGAGCCACAGCGGCATCGTTATACTTCTTGAATGCTTCGGCCTTCTTCTCCATGGCTTGTGCCTCGGCTTCACCTTTCTTCTGGATGGCGTAAGCCTCGGCCTCACCACGCGCCTTGATACCCTCGGCCTCTTGCATCATGGCAAACTTTTGTGCCTCGGCCTTGGCGCGGATGGCTTCGGCCTCCTGTTCGGCCTCGTAGCGCTGTGCTTCGGCCTCGCGTTTGCGCTTCTCAAGGTCGGCCTCAGCAGTCTTCTGCACCTGGAACTTCTCGGCCTCGGCCTGAATTTGTACCGAATAGCGGTCGGCATCGGCCTGTTTGTTCACCTCGGCCAGCAGCTGGTTCTCGCGAATCTTGATTTGCTCGGTGGTCAGGTCTTGCTCCTTGCGTGTGCGGGCAATCTGTGCCTCTACCTCCTTCTCGTTGAGCACCTTTTGCTGCTCCTGCTCCTGGATGCGATAGGCGGCGTCGGCTTGTGCCTGACGCGTGTCGGCTTCCTGCTTCAGGTCGGCGCGGCGAATGGTCAGCTCGTTCTGGCGCTCGGCGATGGCGGTCTGCGAGGCCACGGTGGCGTCGTTGGCCAGTTTCTCGTTCTCGGCCTTGGCTTGTGCGATGTCCTTCTCGGCCTGTGCCTTGGTGATGGCGGCATTCTTGCGGATGGTCCATGTGTTGTCGGCACCCAGGTTCTCAATCAGTCCGAGTTCATCGGTGATGTTCTGCACGTTGAAGGCCAGAATCGAGATACCCAGTTTGGCCATGTCGGGGGCGGCCTTGTCCATCACCTGGTTGGAGAATCCGTCGCGGTCCACGTTCAGTTCCTTCAATCCTTGGCTGCCGATGAGCTCACGCAGGTTACCTTGCAAGGTGTCTTGCAATTGCGCCGAGATGGTGGCGGCATCCATGTTCAGGAAGTTGCGGGCCGCTAGGCGCACGCCCTCGGGGGTGGGGGTGACAGCCACCTTGGCGACAGCGTCCACATTGACATTGATGAAGTCGTTGGTAGGCACACTGCGCTCCGTGCGAATGTCGACAGTGAGCTGACCCAGATAGACCTTGTCGAGGCGTTCAAAGATGGGGATTTTCACGCCACCGGCACCGATGAGGATGCGGGGCTCACGCTTGATGCCCGAGATGACATAGGCCGTGCTGGGAGGAGCCTTGACATAACAAGTAAACAAAATCACTAACAGTAGCACAATCACTGCGGCGGCTACCACGCCTATTTCAAATAGTCCCATAAAAATGAGTTTAGAGTTTAGAGTGTATAGTTTATAGAGTTTAACGGCGCGCGTTTAACTTTTATTGTTTTGCGTTTAAAGTTTATTAAGCAAAAACCATGCCAATACCCCGCCCCTCGTCAAAATTTGCACTGGACTCCGATGGTACCACCAGCGTAGCCAAGGCAATCAAGCGAGCGAGACATCAGAATTTACTCAACAAAAAACGGGCGACCCCATTGGGCCGCCTGTTTCTTTGCAAGATAGTTTAGGGTTCACTTCAGCAGTTTGACCGCGCTGGTGGTGCCGTCACTGTAACGAGTCACCACGATGTTTACGCCATTGAAAGGAACGCTTGAGGTTTGACCTGTGAGGTTAACATATTTCACGCTGGTGATCGTGTTGCCTGGCGACCCAATCGTTACTATACCGTTCAGAGGTGCCTCAATCTCAATGACCTGCTCGTCATCGATGATAAAATAATAGTCGCTGTCGGCAACGATGTCATAGTCGGGCAACTGCTTGCCGTTGTTCCAGTTGTTGAAAATCAAGTGGTAATTACCACCCTCGGCATCCAAGAGGAACTTCTTGAACACTTCGCCATTCAGTTCAACCTCCTCGACCCAAGACTCGCCAGGCCAAGCGCCGAAAAGTTCGCTATCGCCCCAAGCATATAGTCCTAGGGCTTCCCAGCTGGTATGATCCAAGGCGTAGATGTAATGCTGGGCGGTGGGAACGGGAGGCAATGAACCGGCAAACGACACATTATCGATGCCCAGTGCCATGGCTGCCTGTGCAGCATCGCCCGAGGCGACACTGATGTTCCAGGCCAAATACAGGTCACAACCAGCCTGTGCCACAGTGGGTAGAGTGCCACTCACATGTACGGTTTCTCCAGGCACATGCTCGTAGCCTGCAGTCTGTGCATCAGCATTAAAATGTGTCTTGAAGGCATCGCCGGCACTGGTCCAGTTGCGGCCATCGATTGAGTGGTAGAGTTGCACATCAAAACCAGCGGCATTGGCACCCATGCGATATTTCTCGATATCGTAGGCAAACTCGATGTCTTGGATGTTCTTGCGGCCAGTGTTCAGCAAGTGAACATAGACATTGGTGCAGCGAGTGCCGTTATCAACACCCGTCGAGATGCCACCCAGGGCACGATCGCTCTCGTCGTCGGCACCAAAGTTCCAGGTGCCGTTCTTGGCGTTGCTGGGTAGTGACACGCCACCAGCATACATCGTCTGATCGTCGGCCATGTCAAAGCGGCCCAAAGTGCGAGGTGCAATGAGCTGTCGGTCGATGCGCCAGCCAGTGGGCAAGGTTGCCTCGGCCTCGGTGCCCATTGAGTCAAAGTTCTCACTCATTGTCAACTTTTCGGCATTCAGTTCGATAGCGGGCAACTCGGTCACTTGTGTCACGGCTTCAGCCACGTGAATTTGGGCCTGCTCGGTAAAGGTGTCGTTGGTTACCGTGAGTGTGTAGTCGCCCAGTGTGCCGTCACTGGTGTAGACAAGATTGGTGTCCACCTCACCGCCTCCACTCAAGGTGATGGTGAGAGGAGTTTCGCTGGCAATGGCCATGCCAAACTGGTCGCGTAACACCACCTCGTAGCGAACGGTACCAGCGTGGTGATCTACCACCTGTTCAAAGCCTTGCAGGGCGCGACTGGCATAGCCGCGCATCGCTTCGGCCTCGTCGGCACTCAGGCCTGCGGGCGTGTCGGTGAGAGTGGCGGGATCAACACCGTAGATGAGGCCATACTCCATTGCTGCAGCCATATGGGTCGACTTGACGGTGGGGTGACGGTCATCTTGGAACCAAGTGAGTGTGCCTTCGGCACCCTCGCGGTCATATACATCTTGATAGGCTACACCCACAGGACACAGGGTAACGCCGAGGTCACGTGCTACATCCAGATAGTTGTCCACAAAGGTCTGATTGAAGTGGGTATAGTTCTCCCAGTCTCCGCTGTACGCCCAGTTGATGGGCAGGATGATGACGGCATTGGGGTTGGGGCAGTATTCGCGGATGTAGTCCACCCACTGCTTGACATTGGCGCGGAATGTCTCAATATCGGTACGAGGCAGGCTGCTCTGCTCCTGAAGGATGATGTGGCTCCAAGCCTCACTGCGCACCAGCATCTTGGCGCCTGGTGTGCCGTCCTCGGCGAGACCGTCGCCCTCGGCCCAGTGGGTGCTCAATGGCTTGCCCAACAATGTGTGTTTGGTCCAATAAGCATCTTTGCCCATGGCAAGGGCGATGGCGTTGAACACGGCATCTTGGTCGTTGTAGTGGATAAGGCTATTGTTGAGCGACAGTACACGCACTTGCTCGGGAACGCTGGGGACGAGAACCACCTCGGTGGGCCGTACCTCCATGCTCACAGGCTGTGATGCGAGTTGCTCTAGCTCATAAGCACCTGTGTTGATATCAAAGGTCACTTGATAGGTTCCAGGTTCAGCGCAGACACTGCCTTTGCTGCCCTTCTCGAGTGTGCCTGAGAGGGTGGCCGTTGTAGCATCCTCATTGCCAGGGTTACCCCACACTCCAGCCATTCCCAGGCGCTGATACAAGCGCCAGTGGCTCAAGCCGTCGGTTCCGGGGGTCAATGTCACTTGGCCACTGAACACACCCGGCTGGTCGGTAAGGGCGAGTGCGCCACTGGTGTCCATGTAGTTCCAACCGTTGTGGTCGCCCATGACATAGACCGTCGTCAGGCCACTTGGGTCGTCATTGCTCTCGAGCAGCAGGGTAGCATTGCCATCGGCGATGGTAAGCACGATGCGCGAGCACACAAATGAGTTGCCACCGCTCGAGATGTTGTCATTGGTGCCCAGCACGAGGCTATAGGGTGTGTCAATCTGGATGGAAGTACCATTTGAACCATAGTTGCAGGCACTGCTCCAGCTGGCGTCGGCAATCTTGAAGGCGCCACTCAGCGACTTGTCATAGAGTACATAGGTTCCGCCACCTTCATCGCTGAACTCCCAGTCGGCCACGGCTCCCCATGAATTTACCTCGCCGCGCAGGTAGATACCCGAAGCCACAAAGGGTGGGCGAGTGGGGTCGACCCAACCGGTGTAGGTGGCGGGGTCGGCAATGGGAATTACCTCATCGGCAGTGACACAGTAGTAATAGTCGCCAGTGGCATTGATGGTGGGACCTGTCAACGAGTGAGAGAAACCATCGCTAAACAACAAGTTTACTGTCGCACCATCGCCAGGCAACTCAAAGTACTTGTAATTCACGCCATTGATCACGGTCGAGCCTGTGGGTGAGAGATTCTCCTCACCTATGTTAAGCAACAACGTGGGCCAGTGGGTCACATCCTCAACAAAGATGTTGCACAGCGTCTCTTCGCCGGCAAATGTGGCGGTCACCGACACATTGTCGAGCGCGAGGCCCATCGCCAGATTCGGGCTGGAACCAGCGGCAACGCTGATGTTCCATGCTAGGTACAGCTCGCTGCTAGCGGGCACTGTGAGCTTCAGCGGCTTATCGCTGACGGTGGTGGTGCTGATGGGCACGTCCTCGGCACCGATGGTCGAGGCATCAGGAGCGTAATAAGTGCGCAGGTCATCGCCAGCACTGGTCCAGTTAATGCCATCTAGCGAATAGTACACTTGCACGACAAACCCTTCGGGGTTGGAGCCGTAGCGATACTTCTCAATGTCGTAGCTCAACGTGAGCTTCTCGATGGCGAGCTCTGACGCATTGGTCAACCGCGTCATGACGCTCACACAGCGGGTGCCGCCCGCCACGGTGGTCGACAGGCCTCCCACTGCGCGGTCGCTGGGGGTGGTGCTAGAGCCAAAGTTCCAGGTTCCGTTCTTGGCGTTGCTGGCTAGCGAGATGCCGCCCTCATACATCAACGTGGTTTGTGCCGCGGCATAGGTGCCTAGCGTGCGTGGAGCATTCATCTCGCGGTCAACACGCCAGTCGGTAGGCATGTCGAGGGTAGCGGCTCCACTGGCCGCGTCCCACATCGCATCGAAGTTCTGGGTTACGGTACGTGCGTCGGGGGTGACATCAATGGCCCATGCCATCGACGTCATGAGTACGAGCAACAGGGTGCAGATTGTTCTTAAGTTGTTCATAAGCATAATGATTTAGTGAATGGGTTGGATGATTTGCAGAATTGCCTCAGGTTTGCCCGGCGGTAGCCAGTGGATGGCGGGGTCACGACGGAACCAGGTGAGCTGCTTCTTGGCATACACGCGGGTGTTGCGCTTGATGCGTTCGATGGCGGTGGCACGGTCGATAGTTCCGTCGAGGTGGGCAAACATCTCGTTGAGCCCCACGGTGTGGAGCGACTGCAGGTGGCGCAGGGGCCACACCCGGCGCGCCTCGTCCTCGAGGCTAGACGACATCATGGCATCAACGCGACGGTTGATGCGGTCGTACAACTCGCTGCGCTCAAGCGTCAATCCCACCTTGATGATGTCAAACGGACGTGGCTTGCGCTCTCCAGTGCGCAGGGTGGAGTAGGGCACCCCCGTCTGGCGGCACAGTTCAATGGCATGGCACACGCGCACGGGATTTTTACGGTCGACCACTGCGGCATAGGCAGGGTCTAGTCGTTCGAGCTCAGCCACCAGACTCTCCAATCCTTGCTGGGCAAGCTGCAGCTTGACAGCCTGGCGAACCTGGGGCTGCACATCGGGCATGTTGTCGATACCATTGCACACCGCGTCAACGTACATCATCGAGCCGCCGCACAGCACTGCCATGTCGCCACTTGCCCAAAGCGAGGGCAGCAATGACATGACGTCTTGCTCATACTGCCAGGCGTTGTAGGGCTCATCGAGTTCCTTGCAAGCGATTAGGTGGTGTGGTACTTGTGCCAACTCATCGGCAGTGGGTGTTGACGTTGCGATGGGGATGCCGCGGTACACCTGTCGTGAGTCGGCATTGATGATATCGCAATGCAGGGCCTTGGCTACCGCGATTGCGGTAGCCGTCTTGCCCACGCCCGTGGGCCCGGTGATGACAATTAGCTTCATTTGAGTGCAAAGATACAACATTTTTCCTCAATCTAGCGTTTCTTTCAGCAAGAATCACTAATTTTGCAGTCTAGAAAGTCTATAACATCAATTGAATAAAGTGGAAACGATTGAAGTAAAGAAATATGACCTTGACCGCGTGGTGCGAATGGTGCTGACAGGTGTTACTGTGGCGGTAATCATTTTTATCCTCGATTATTTGAGCCCGGTGTTGTTGCCCTTTGTCGTGGGCTTCATCTTTGCCTATATGCTCAACCCATTTGTGGGCTGGGTGCAGCGGGTGACCCACCTCAAGAACCGCACGTTGGCGGTAGTGTTGGCGCTGTTGTTGGTTATCGCCAGTTGGGTGTTGGTGGGATGGTTGCTCATTCCCTACATTGCCGACGAAATCGCCAGCATGACCAAGATGCTTGCTGCCTATGCCAAAACGAGCATTAAGATTCCCTACATTCCCCAGGAGGTGCAGGAATATATCCGAAAGTACACCGATGTGCAGCAACTTTCGACCATGCTTACCAAGGAGCAGTGGATGAAGGTCATTAATCAGGTGGCGACGGGAACGTGGAGCTTTGTCGGTGGCACGATGAGTGTGATCATGAGCATTGCCTCGTGGCTGATTGTGCTGCTGTACATGTTCTTCATCTTATTGGACTTTGACAATTTGGCTAAATCGCTCAAGGGGTCGATCCCCAAGAAGTATCGCCGCACTTCGTTTACGATTATCAACGATGTGCAGGGCACAATGAGCCGGTACTTCCGCGGGCAGGCGCTGGTCTCGTTCTTTGTGGGTGTGATCTTTGCCATCGAGTTCTACATCATTGGCTTGCCAATGGCCATTGTGTTTGGACTCTTCATTGGTGTGCTCAACATGATTCCCTACCTGCAGTTGTTGTCCATCCCCATTGCGGCGTTCTTGTGCCTGGTGGCAAGTGTGGCCACGGGTGGAAGCTTCTGGGTGCTGTTTGCATGGACCATCGGTGCTTACTGTCTGTGCCAGCTCATCCAGGACATGGTGCTGATTCCTGCCATTATGAAGCAGCAGATGGGTCTGAACCCCGCGGTGATCTTCCTGGCGCTATCGCTGTGGGCCTATGTGCTGGGTATCATCGGATTGCTCATCGCACTGCCGCTGACCACGCTTATCATCAGCTACTATTGCGAGTATGTCCTGCACCAGCCCAATCCCCTCCACCGTCCTAAATTGAAAAAAGAGAAAAAATGATGGAACAAATCTGGAACGATATCATCAGTCCTGACGTGACCGTTTGGGGCTCAATCTTTAAACTCTTACTGGCGTTGCTGCTAGGAGCGTCGATTGGTATCGAGAGGCGCATTAAGGGGCAAATCGCTGGCTTGCGCACCTTTGCGCTCATCAGCATGGGTGCATGTTTGGCAATGCTCATCTCCATCTACATCCCGCAGGTGTACTTTGGGCTGAAAAATGGCGACCCGGGCCGCATCGCCGCACAAGTGGTGAGCGGAGTGGGCTTTTTGGGAGCAGGTGCCATCATTCAAATGAGAGGATCGGTGAGAGGACTCACCACAGCGGCAGGCATCTGGATGACTGCATGCCTGGGGCTGGCTGTGGGAGCAGGAATGTATATCATCTCGATTGTGGCAACCATACTCATCTTTTTTGTGCTTGTCAACATCGAACGCATTGAGAGACTGGCTAACTTCCGGTGGGAGTCGCGTGTGATTCGTGTGCGTGTCAATAGCATCGTTGAGAACTTGGAACCTTGCCGAGGCATCATTGCACACTATGGAGTGCATGTGCGCGACGTGCTCATCAAGTATGACTATGAGAAGGGCGAGACCATTGCCAATTTTATGGTTCGTGCCAAGGAATCGCTCGACACCACGCAACTGTTCCATGACCTTCACGATGTGGTCGATGCAGCATCCATAACCCTCACCAACGAGATGAACCTGTAATATTCTGCTTGTTTACTTAACGCTCTCCCTTCAGGGGGCTGGGGGGAATATGCATTGACCAAGGATGCCCTTGAGGTGGGCGATGGTGACGCCATAGTTGGTCATTGGCACACCTTGCTCTTGGGCTTGAGCGATGCGCGAGAGCATATATCGGCGGTTGAACATGCAGGCACCGCAGTGAATTACCAGGTCGTAACCCGTGAGGTCGGCAGGAAAGTCGCGACCGGCGACAATGTCGACCTGTAAACTCTGTCCAATCCTCTTCCTCAACAGGGCGGGGATTTTTTCGCGCCCAATGTCCTCGCTTAGTGGGGCGTGGGCGCAAGCCTCGGCAATGAGCACGCGCGATTGTGGCGTCAGACTGTCAATAGCGGCAGCACCTTGCACCATCGCATCGATGTCGCCCTTCCACGCAGCCATCAAGATGGAAAATGCTGTGAGGCGTGTGCCGTTGGGGCATCGCTGCGCCACAAAGTCAAACACTTGGGCATCGGTGATGATGAGCGCTGGCGGCTTGCGAAGAGACTGTAGCGTGTTTTCAAGGTTTGGTGGCGTGCAGCACACGGGAGTGCAACCGTTGTCCAGCAGGTCGCGGATGGTCTGAACCTGGGGCAAGATGAGACGGCCCTTGGGCGCTTGCTTATCCTGGGGCATTACCAGCACGACGATGTCGCCAGCATGCACCAATGCACCAGTGAGCGAACGTTCATTGACAGCTTGGGGCGCAGCCTGAACAATGGCGTGGCGCAATGCATCAATGCCACTACCGGTTGAGGCGCTCACCATAACGGGCTCCTGTCCTAATTGCTGAGCTACTTCTTGTGCGGTGGCAATTGGGTCGGCCAACTGGTCTACCTTATTCAATATAAGCACGACAGGTGTCTCTTGTCGCCGCAGCTGTTGCAGCCAAGCCAAGTCCTCCTCGTGGGGCATGCCGTCGACAATGAGCAGGGCTATATCGGTCTGAGCCAGCATCTCACGGGTGCGCTGGTTGCGCAACGTGCCCACCGTACCTTCGTCGTCAAACCCAGCGGTGTCAATCAGCACAATGGGCCCCAGCGGATGCAACTCCATCGCCTTGCGCACGGGGTCGGTGGTAGTGCCCGCCACATCGGCAACTAGCGAGACGGGTTGTCCCGCTAGTGCATTGATAAGGCTTGACTTGCCCACATTGCGGCGGCCATACAGGGCGATGTGCAACCGGGCAGCCTGCGGTGTGGTGTTAAAATCGGAAGTCGCGTTGTCCATGGGCAATGTCGTTCAGACGGCGCTCGGCCAAGTCACGGATGCGCTCGTTGGGCAGCAGACCCAGTTCGCGAGCAATCATCGCCTCGCCCTTAGCGCGAGTCTCGGGCGACGCGTAGTCCTCGAGGTACTCCTTGAGGGTGAGCATGGCGTTGGGCGTGCAGCAGTGGCTGATCTTGCCAGCCTTGACTAGCGTCATGAAGCGATCGCCGGTGCGACCCTCGCGGTAGCAGGCTGTGCAGAAACTGGGCATCATGTCGATGTCGAGCAGCCAGGCGATGACCTCATCGAGTGTGCGTTGGTCGCTCACGTCAAACTGTGCCGTTTCGTCGTGGCGCTCCTCGGTGGTATAGCCGCCCACACTGGTGCGCGAGCCGCCGCTGATTTGTGAGATACCCAGTTCGAGCACCCGCTCACGCACGCGCTTGGACTCACGTGTCGAGATAATCATGCCGGTATAGGGTGCCGACAGGCGGATGATGGCGACGATGCGGCAGAAGATGTCGTCGGGCAGCACATCGGGGAAGTCCTCGAGCGAGATGTCGTCGGCGGGGCAGATGCGCGGCACACTGATGGTGTGAGGCCCCACGCCGAAGCGAGCCTCCAGGTGTTCGGCATGCATCAGCAGGCCCACGAGGTCATAGCGGTAGGTCGTCAGGCCATACAGCACGCCGATGCCTACATCGTCACAACCGCCCTGCATGGCGCGATCCATTGCCTCGGTGTGCCAGCAGTAGTCACTCTTAGGGCCGGTGGGATGCAGTGCTTCGTAATTGGCCTTGTTATAAGTTTCCTGGAACAGGATATAGGTGCCGATGCCAGCCTCGTGCAGACGGTGGTAGCTGTCCACATCGGTGGCGGCGATGTTTACGTTCACGCGGCGGATGGCGCCGTTGCCCACGCGCGTGTCATAGATGGTCTTGATTGACTCGATGATATAGTCTAGCGGGTTGTAGATGGGGTGCTCGCCAGCCTCGACAGCGAGGCGCTTGTGACCCATCTTTTGCAATGCGATGACCTCTTGGCGAATCTCGTCTTGCGTTAGCTTCTTGCGTGGGATGGTGCGGTTTTTGCCGTGGTAGGGGCAATAGACACACCCGTTGATGCAGTAGTTCGACAGGTATAGCGGGGCGAACAGCACGATGCGGTTGCCATACAAGCGCTGTTTGAGTTCACGGGCCAACTGCATGTAGCGCTCAACCAGGTCGGGTTGGTCACACTCGAGAAGCACGGCGGCCTCGCGGTGCGTCAGACCTTTGCAGGTGGCGGCCTTGTTGATGATTTCCTCAATGAGGGTACGGTTGCCACGGTTGCGCGCGGCATAGTCTAAGGTTTCTCGAATTTCGGCATCGTCGATAAATTCCTCGGCGTGCGCTGACTTAGGGTCGTACATATCTTTTGGTTATTAGTTGCGACTGCAAAGGTAGTGCAAGTTGAGAGAAACACAAAATAAAAACGCATGTTTTTATTTTTGTTTCCGAGACGCCGCCTACCTTCGCCCCAGGCAACGGCACGACTAAAATTTTAAATTCTTGATTTAAATTCCTATATTTGCAGCACAAAACATAAAACACTATGGCTAGCAACCCCGATTTTGTGCAATACATTGCCGACCAGTGCGCTGGGGCAGGAGAAATTGTCACCCGCAAGATGTTTGGCGACTACGCCATCTACTGCAACGGCAAGGTCTTTGGCCTCATCTGTGACGACTGCTTCTATCTCAAGCCCACCGCTGCCGTCCGCCCACTCTTACGTTCCGTTGAGATGGCGCCGCCCTACGACGGTGCGAAAGACTATTTCCTCATTACCGATGTCGATGATCACGACTACCTCGCCATGCTCGTCAGCGAAACCTGCCGCGCCCTCCCCGAACCCAAACCCAAGAAAACCCCCTCTCAATAAATTGCATCCCAATAGTTTTGTGTCCAACTTTTTAGGGTCACTTCAAATGTCCGCTATAATCAGATCAAACCAGAGTTGGTGGTTAGGGTGAGGGCTTCGGTGATGGAGCGGGTACCTAGGCGTTCAAACATAAGTCGCTTGTAGGTTTTGATGGTGTCGACCGAGCGGCACATCTTATCGGCTATCTGTGCTACGGTGTAGCCTTGTGCCGAGAGAATGAGCACCTGTTTCTCTTGTGGACGAAGTGTAACAGCCTCTTTAGGA
>JAEEVE010000308.1 GCA_016290765.1 Muribaculaceae bacterium | reverse complement strand
TGGGTCTGTTGGGTCAGAAAGGCCAGATGCACTACACTTTCATGCCATGCATCAACGAAGAACTGGAGAAAATTCCTGAAGACCTGCACAAATTGCTGACAGTGAACCGCATCTGCCGCATCATCGACCACTCGATCCATGTGGGCTACAAGATTTTCAAGACCAACTACATCGCGCATGATATCTTGTTTGACAACAAGGAATTCGCCGACCACTATACTCCTGAGGAGAAAGAAGCGTTCAAGCAGTACTTGAGCGACCAGGTCTCGAAGATTACCGACATCAAGCTCAGCGAGTATGACCGCTACTACATGTTCAACAAGATGCTACAGATGTACAGCAACCCGCTGACCAACCAACAGGAGGCATTGAAGTAGAGTCTGTTTCTCAGATTTTAAGATGAGGATTAACTGGATAGCCTTGGCGGTGTTTATCTTCTTCAACCTATTGGTTGACTGGGCTATAGACCGCAAGCTGCGACGCGTCAACAAGGGCGCGTCGCTGGTGCATCGCCTGATAGCATTGGCGCTACAGGTGATGCTTGTAGTGGGCATGGCGCAACCCTTTGGCGACGCCCAGGCCAGCAACAACCGCATGAACTTGACGATGTGGTTGCTGTGGACCTACATAGCCTGCTACATACCCAAGTACCTGTGGCTGCTTCTGGCATGGCCATCGTTTATTCGTCCCCTACCCCATGGGGTGAAGCGCACGTTTGCCATTCTGGGCACTGTGTTGGGGCTGGGCGTGTTTGGCACACTGTGGTGGGGCACGCTGGTTACCCCAGGTAAGCTTCAAGTCAATGAGGTATCATTGCCATGTCCTCGCCTGGGGGCAGCATTTGACGGCTACCGCATCGTGCAAATCAGTGACATCCACTTGGGCACCTACGGCACCGACACCCGCATCGTCCAGCAAATGGTGGACAGTGTCAACGGTCTGCAGCCCGACCTTATCCTGTTCACAGGTGACCTCGTGAGCCGACGCACCAGCGAGGCATTGCCCTTCACCAATGTGCTGCGCCAACTGAAGGCTCGCGATGGTGTCATCGCCATCTTGGGCAACCACGACTATGATGACTACTGCCAATGGCCCGACTCGCTGTCAAAGGCCTGCGACCACCAGGCATTGTGCGACTTGCAGCGCCAAATGGGCTGGGCCTTGCTGAACAACGAGCACCTTGTCATCACGCACGACGGCGACAGACTGCTGATTATCGGCGAGGAGAACTATGGCGAGGGAATGTTCAAGAACTATAGCGACCTTGCCGCTGCCTACCCCGACAGCGTGCATCAGATGCCTTATAAAATCCTGCTTCAGCACAACCCCGTGCAGTGGCGCGAGGAGATTGTTGGCAAGACCGACATCGATCTGACATTGAGCGGACACACGCATGCCATGCAAATCATGATTAACTGGTTTGGCAAGAAATGGTCCCCTGCGAGTTGGCGTTACCAGGAATGGGGCGGACTGTATAGCGAGGGCAACCAGTACTTGTATGTCAATATAGGCATCGGCATGGTGGGTGTTCCCATGAGGATTGGAGCCACACCCGAGATCACGGTGATTCAATTGAGGAATAGATAAACAATGAATGAGAAAGTTATAGGACTCATCTCCAAGGAACTGGAGATAAAGTTGGAGCAGGTGGCCGGAACGGTGAGTCTGCTGGAGGATGGTGCCACTATCCCGTTTATCAGTCGATATCGCAAGGAGTTGACGGGCGGTCTTGACGAGATTGCCATTCAGTCGATTGACCAGCGTCTGAAGTACTACCAGGAGCTGGAGAAGCGTCGCGCGACCATTCTGAAGACCATCGAATCGCAGGAGAAGCTCACGCCCGAGTTGGCTGCTCGCATCAACGACTGCTGGGACGCCACCACCCTCGAGGACCTGTACCTGCCCTATAAGCCCAAGCGCAAGACTCGCGCCGAGGCCGCCCGCCAGCGCGGGTTGGAACCGTTGGCCAAGATGATCATGGCGCAGCGTGGCAATGACATCGCACAGCGCGCCGTGCGCTTTGTGGGCGACGAGGTGCCCGATGTGGATGCCGCCATCGCGGGTGCACAAGACATCATCGCCGAGTGGGTGAGCGAGAACGAGCGTGTGCGCAACCAGGTGCGCAACTCGTTTCGCAACCACGCCATCCTCACCAGCCACTTTGTCAAGGGCAAGGAGATTGAGGGTCGCAACTACGAGACCTACTACGAGTTCTCGCAACCGTTGCGCCGCATCTCGTCACACCAGTTACTTGCCATCCGTCGTGGAGAGAAAGAGGGCTTCTTGAAGGTAAGCATCAGCATCGATGACGACCGCGCGATACAGAACATCACCCGCACGGTGGTGCGTGGCGAGGGCGTGTGCGCCGACCTGGTCGCCGAGGCTGCCGAGGACAGCTACAAGCGCCTGCTGAAGCCGCAAATTGAGACCGAGTTTGCCGCCATCAGCAAGGAGAAGGCCGATGACGAAGCCATCAACTTGTTTGCCCAGAACGTGCGGCAACTGCTGTTTGCGCCGCCGTTGGGCCGCAAACGCATCCTAGCCGTCGACCCCGGTTTCCGCACAGGCTGCAAGGTGGTGTGTCTGGACGAACAGGGCAACCTGCTGCACCACGACGTCATCTATCCCGTGGCGCCGCACTTTGACATCGAGGGCGCAACCGACACCATCGAGA
>JAEEVE010000002.1 GCA_016290765.1 Muribaculaceae bacterium | reverse complement strand
CCTTGCACCAGCAAGCCCGCCGATGCCTTGCCCACCACCTTGTCGGCCACACGTGCTCCACACAGGCGCTCAGGCTCGTGGTCGAGAAGCCAAACGAGGTCGCGCACCCCCTTCTTGTCGTATGTGCGCACGTCACCCTGGCGCTCGACCACCAGTGAGCAACCGCTAGAGAGCAATGTGTCGATGAGACATTGCATCGTGTGGTCAGATGGAGCGTTCGACAGGTAGAACCCACGCTCGCATGCCCAGTTTGGGTGTCTCGACATCAAGCTGGTGCAAGTAGTCGAGCACACGATCCACGTGGTCATCCTCGGCCATGACCATCATCGACGCTGCCAACGAGGGCCATGCGTGGGTGCCATAATGCGGGTCTCCATTGTTGGTGCCACGTCCCTTCACTTCCTGCCATGCCGTGAAGCCACGGCAGCCAAGCTGTGGCAGAGTTTCGACCAGCTGCTCGTAATATGCCTGATCAAATGCTATAAAGATTGCTTTCATCTCTGTATAATTGAGAATAAAGAATGGTCTATTTGCCGAGAATGATGTTTACCACCATGTTGACGTCGCTCACGTCAATTCCACCTTGTCCATCGACATTGGCATTTCCGGGATAGTTATCGGCACTGTCCTTGCCCAGCATAATGTTGATGATGATGTTGACATCGGTCACACTTACCTGGCCATCGCCATCGATGTCGCCAGGCTGCAGATGTACGGGTGGTTCCCAGCCTTCGGGGGGCTGTACGCCAATGACCATCTCATGACCCGAGTTGAAGTGGAGTTCATCCCCATCGCGATGGGTCATGTTGAGTGCTGTAGATACATACCATCCATCACAAGTGCCATACCATCCAAAGTTGAAGTGGAACTTGCCTTCGCCATTATATCCATCGCAGATGAAAGCATGGCCTCCAGCAGATGGGTCATTAGCGGCATAGAGGATGGGTCGTCCTGCATCCAGTTCGGTCTTCATTTTAGCTTCCCACTGGGCAGTAGTATAGTTACTGCTCCCCCAACCTGATTTTTGTATATACTGTGCAGAAGAACGGAATCCGAAATCGTTCACCATTGCATCACGCTGGTCAGAAGTATAAGCACCGCTGCCTTCAGGGCTATAACCCATTTGCACAGCCTGACCACAGTAGCGCGAAAGCTTGGCTGCTTCCATGGCTTGTGCGTTAGTATACTCGTCTTGCACCAACTCGCTGTTGTCCCAGTCCCAATGGCAATAGCTGTCGAGCATCAGGCTATAGTCGAATGTGGTGGCTCGTAAGCCGGTCACCGTTGAGCCTAAGTCGTAGCAATAATATGATGACAAAGCCCCGCATGACTCGGGATATTGCCAATACTTCATCACTTGTGCCATGGCTGTTGCCACGCACCCCACGACACAATACTCCCCATTATCGAGCGGGCACCGCAGGTAATAAGGCATCTCTTGCCCCCAGGTGGAGGTTACTAGCGGTCCCACAGTCGTAACTTTGTCGTTGAGTGATATAGACTTCGGTGCTGGCACCAAGTCATCGCCCTCATAAGCTTGCAGATATTCAATCTCACGCTTGTAGCTGCCGAGCAATGCCTCGAAGGTGCATGGAAGACGGTTAAAATCGAGATTGCCACGGTCGCTGTAACCCAACACGGGTGTTGCACGGTCTTCGCCAGCGATGATGATCCATCCACCACCTTTCACGTTAAAGGCATAGTAGTCATTAGCTTGTGCAACAACTTTTGATGCCTCGGCATGCGCGAGGGTCAGGTCAGCAGTGTTTACACCACTAGCGGCCTTGAAAGTGCCTTTGCGGGCTTGTTGCTGAATGAAGTTTGTAGCGGCACGACGTGCATCGGCCACATTCACGTTGCCGGCCCAGGCTTGTGACGAGATAGCCACAACCGACACGACCATCAGATACTTGAACAACTTGTTCATAACAGTTTTTTTAATATTGTTTTTTAGGAAAATAATTTGAAGACTATTTGCTGGCCTGGGCCTTTGCAGCCTGGGCGTCAAGACGGGCGTGGTGCTTCTTGCGAGCACGCTTGATGCCGTTGAACGCGAAGATGGTGTACATTGTCGGGACGAACAACAGCGTGAGGATGGTCGAGAAGGTCAAACCACCGATGACGGCGACACCCATGGGCCGCCACATCTCACTACCCTCGCCACTACCCAACGCCATGGGCACCATACCTAAGATGGTGGTCAGTGAGGTCATCAACACGGGTCGCATACGCGAGTGACCTGCATCGAGCACTGCACGACGCACGCTCATGCCACGCTCACGATTCAGTGTGATGTAGTCGATGAGCACGATACCATTCTTCACCACAATACCAATCAACATGATTGATCCGATCATTGACATGATATTCAGGTTGGTGCCTGTAACGAGCAGAATCAACACGATACCCGAGAATGCAAACATAATCGATGTCATGATGATGCCGGGATAAGTGAACGACTCAAACTGCGATGCCATGACGATGTAGACCAGGATGATGATGAGCAATGCCAGCAATCCCAAATCGCGGAACGAGTCCTGTTGGTCCTCGTAACTACCACTCAGCTGGATAGTGACACCAGCTGGTATGTCCAACTTGTCGATAAGCGGTTGTGCGTCGGCGATGACATCACTCATGGCGCGGTCTTGAATAACGGTCGATACGGTGATGATGCGTTCACGGTCCTTACGCTCGATGGTGGGCGGGTTAAAGCGCTCGACAACGGTACCCACCTCCTTGAGACGTATGCCCTGCCCCATGGCGTTATAGAGCAGAATGTTCTCGATGTCGTTAATGGACTGACGGTGTTCCTTGTCATACATCACCTTGATGTCGTACTCGTCACCATCCTCGCGGAAATAACTGGCCGTGGTACCGTTGATGCGGTTGCGCAACGCGGTAGCAGCCGAACTCAGGTTCAGGCCATAGATAGCAAGCTTTTCGCGATCAAAGTCAACCTGATACTCGGGCTGGTAGTCCGAACGGCTGATGTTGATATCGGCTGCGCCCTCGACGCCTTGCAGCAGTCGCTTGAGCCGCTGTGCCACTGTGTCGGTCTTCTCGAAATCGTAGCCGTAAATCTCATAGTTGAGCGTGTTTTGTCCGCTCATGCCTCCACCACGGCTACCACCAACATTGACCAAGGCCTTTTTCAGCTCGGGATAATGCTTGAGGTCTTCACGCATCAGTCCGGCAATCTCAACGATGCCGCGTTTGCGCTCGTTAGGTTTCAACAGCTTGATGTTCATCGAAATGATGTGCGAGCCATTGTTCTGCATGGATGCGAAAGTGTTATCGCTGCTAGCCTGGCCAACGGTATAGTTGAACACCTTGATTTCGGGGTATTTCTCCTTCCACTCCTTGTAGATGCGTTCACTCACATCCTTGGCCAATTCAACGCGGCTACCGATGGGCAACTCAAGGGTGACACCCAGGCGGCTGTTGTCGCTTGTGGGGAAGAACTCACTACCGACAAATCGCATCAAGAACATCGAGAACACGAATACGCCAAGTGCCACCGCTGTGGTAATCCAGCGATGGGTAACGCAGACGCGCAGGATGCGTGTGAAACCGTCGTCCAACTTGTCAAGCACATGCTCGACAGGGCCATAGATTTTGTGGAACAGCGGGCTGTCTTGACGGTGTTGCTTGAGCATGCGCGAGCACAACATCGGGGTCAACGACAGTGCGGCAGTGGTTGAGATAATCATCATGATGGTGACCATCCATCCCAGCTGACGGAACAACACACCTGTCATACCAGTGACCAGTGTCAACGGGAAGAACACCGCAATCAGTGTCAAGGTCGACGCGATGACCGAGATAGCCACCTCGTTGGTGCCATGGACTGCGGCCTGCTTGGGTGCTGCACCGCGTTCGATGTGCGTGGTGATGTTTTCCAACACCACAATGGCATCGTCGACCACCATACCAATTGAAATAGAAAGTGACGACAGCGACACGATATTCAACGAGTTGCCTGTTGCGAACAGATAGATAAACGACGCAATCAACGAGATGGGGATGGTGAGAACGATGATGACTGTTGCGCGCCATCGTCCCAGGAAGAAGAACACCACCAGAACGACGAACAACAAAGCATAGAGCACCGTCTCGGTCAACGAGGCGATAGTGTTGCGAATGTTCTCGCTAGTGTCAACGATATAGTCAAGTTTGACATCACTGGGCAGGTTTTTCTGAATGGACGGCAAAATCTTGCCTACCTTCTCAGAGATTTGCACACTGTTGGCTCCGCTCTGCTTCTGGATGATGATCATAGCGCCACGCTGGCCGTCGGTGAACGACTCTTGTGCACGCTCCTCGAGGGAGTCGTCAATGGTTGCGATATCGCTCAAGTGGACCACACCGCCATTGCTGGCACCAACCACAATATTCTTCATCTCCTCAGGATCCTTGAACTCACCCTGCACGCGCAGCGAATAGGTCTCGTTGCCAATGTCGAACGTACCGCCTGGAATATTGCGGTTCTCGGCACCGATGAGCGATGCCACCGTCTCAACACTGATGTTGTAGCCCTCCATGCGTATAGGGTCAAGATAGACGTGTACCTCGCGCTTGGGTGCACCGGCGATTGACACCGAACCCACGCCATCGACGCGCGCCAGGGTATTGGCGACGTTCTCGTCCAGAATCTTGTACAGTCCAGGCAGACTCTCGTGCGCCTGCACCGAGAGCAGGGCGATGGGGATCATGTCGCTCGAGAACTTGAAGATCACGGGCGTGTTGGCATCATCGGGCAAGAAGCTCGAGATCATGTCCAACTTATCGCGCACATCATTGGTCAACGCGTCGATATCGTAACCATACTCAAACTCAAGTGTGATGATAGAGATGTTCTCGCGCGAGTTGCTGGTGATGTGCTTGAGGTGCTCGACCGAGTTGAGGGTGTTTTCAAGCGGTCGGGTCAGGTTTTGCTCAATATCTTGCGCACTGGCTCCCTGATAACTGGTCATCACCATGATGGTGTTGGTGTCGATATCGGGATATAGGTCAATGGGCAATTTCTGTAGTGAGAACAGACCGATAATAACGACAGCCACAAAAATAAGGATTGTGGTCACCGGTCGTTTCACTGAACTACTATATAGACTCATTATTTAATTCAGAATTATGAATTAAGAATTCTTTGTGGCATTATTTAATCAGTTCGACCTTGGCACCGTTTGTGAGTCGGCTTTGGCCTTCGGTGACAACTTGCGTTCCCGGAGTGAGGCCACTGACAATCTCAAAGCGGTTCTCCAGGCGACGTCCCAGGGTCACCTCGCGGAACTCGACTGTGCCATTATGATAGACATAGACATAGCGGAGTCCTGAACCGGTCTGCTTCTGGATGGCACGGTCACTTACCACCACATTGTGGGTGGTACCGAAGTTGAAGCTCACGCGGGCAAACATACCCGTATGGACGCGGTTCCCTGCATTGGCGATGGTAATCTCGACCTCAAAGGTGCGGTTGTTGGGATTGATGGTGGGATGAATGATATGCACACGTCCCGGGAAGACCTCCTCGCCATAGGTGTCGAGGCGCACGTCAACAGGCATGCCCGTCTTCACCTTGGGGAAGTCACCCTCGTTGACGTTGACCACCACCTTGAGTGGCTGCTGCTGCTCAATGACCAAGATGGGGCCTGCCGGCAGGTCACCTGCATCATAGTTCTTCATGGTCACCACACCGCTGACGGGCGAAGTGAGCACCGTGTTCTCTTTCATTGTGCGCAGTTGTCGTTGTGTCGACTCGATGGCACGCACCTGCGCATCGTAGGCGGCCTGCATTTGGTCGACGCTCTGCTGTGTGCCGCCGCCAATCTTGACGAGTTCCTTCATGCGGTCCAAGTCGCGCTTGGCGTTGGCCAGCTGGATTTTTTGCTGGTCGATGGCGGCCTGCTGGGTAGCAATGTTCACGTCATCGAGGACGACCACGCTCTGCCCAGCGCGCACATGACTGCCCACATCCACGAGCAGTCGCTTGATGCGAGCGCCATTGTTCGACGAGATGTTGTTGGTCTTGAATGCCTCGACCGTAGCTGTGTACTCGCTCTCTTGCGCCACATCCTCGTCATACACTGTTTCTACTTTCACCATGGGCAGTTCTTCTTTCTGCCCCTGGGCCTTGTCGTCCTTCTTGCTGCACGCGGCCAGCAGCATCACGCCCATGGCCATGATTAATAGTCCTTTAGTCTTCATATCTAGGTTTTATTTTAGTTCACATAGTGAGTGTTGCCGAGCACGTTCTCGAGGTTACTCTCGGCGACGAGGTAGTTGTAGATGGCCTGAAAGTAGCTCAGGCGTGCGCTCAGCAGGGCGTCGTCAGTGTCACGCAGCTGGATGAACGAGGCGGCTCCAATTTGGAAGCTCTTCTGCATGATGTCGTTGGCTTTCTCGGCCTGACGCACACCCCCCTCGTTACTCTCAATCTGTTTGATACTCTTGTTGATGTTGTCCATCTGGCTCTGCACCTGCACATGTAGCGAGCGCTCGAGGTTCTCACGCTGCCAGCGCATCTCATCGGCTTGGATTTGCGCCTGCTTGATGCGGTTGATACGCTGGAAGCCTGTGAATATGGGGAACGACAAGGTGAGGCCCACTGCCGATGACTTTGTCCACTGGAAATTCTTAAATGGGTTGCCCATCGACATCGAGTTCCACATGAGGTTGCCCGTGCCCGTGAGGGTAGGAATCCAAGCGGCCTTCTGCACATCGACGGACTTCTTGAGGTAGTCGGTCTGCAAATCCAGTGTTTTCAACGAGGTATTCTTGACCAGCGAGGTATCGGTGGCTAGGTAACGACCGTACATGCTGCTCTTGTACTGCTCGAGCGTCTCGGTAGGCTCAATTTCCTGTCGCACGTCCATGCCCATGAGCAACTTGAGCTGGAGCTCGAGCTGCTTGATGGTGTTCTCGGCCTCCAGGATCGAGGGCTCGAGGTTGGTCACGGCCACATTGGCTCGCAAGACATCATACTCGCTGGCGGTACCCAGTTCAAACTGCTTTTGATAGATGGCTGCATGGTTCTGAGCGGTAGCATGGCTCGCCTCGATGACGCGCTTGCTGTCTTGAGCAAGCAAGAGCGCATAGTAGGTGTTTTTCACCTGGTTAACCAGGTTAAGCTTGGTGGCACGAGCCTTTTCCAGGTTCTGCAGAATCTGGTTGTCGTTGAGCTTGATGGTTCGCCACAAAGTGGGCATAACGAGAGGCACCTGAGCCTGGAATCCGGCTGCATAGGTGTTGTCACGTCCCATCTTGATGGCGCGAGTCTCACCGTCGCCAGCATCCATATAGATGGTCTGGATAGCCAGGTTACGGGTATACTGACCATTGGCTGTAATTTGCGGGTACAGTTGGCCCAGTGTCAGCTTGCGGGCATAATCGACGCGCTTGATTTCCATCGAGTCGACCTTGACGGTGGGGTTGTCGCTAAGCGCGATGCGTATGCACTGATCCAGCGACAGGGGTAGCACATTTTGTGCCCCAGCGGTCGCTGCTACAGCCACCAGCATCGTTGAGATGAATAATTTCTTCAGTTTCATATTGTTGTTTCTTTTTTGATATTGCGTTGCTTGAGCAGGGTGTCGATATAGTCGATGCCTTCGAGAGTGGCCATGCCACGCAGGAAGTTAAGGAAAGCACCGTCAAAGACCTCGACATCATTAAAGCCATAGTCCTTGAGGCGGTCGCTGTGGTGCAAGTTACGCATGGTCGAGAGGAAGAGGAACGCGGCGATGTCGGTGTTGATTCCCTTGATGACATGCCCCTCGTCCTGGGCCTTGCGCAAGACGTTGCTCAACCCCTGTACGAATTGCTTCTCCTGCTCCTGCTGGTGTACGAAGATTTCGGGATAAAGCCGTTTAATCTCATCGACAAAGTTCATAGGGGTCTCCTCCAAATAGTTGCGCACACGCGCATAGACCTGTAACAACGCATCGAAGCAGTTGTCGGCCGCCTCAAAGATGCGGCGCACTTCCTGGTCTTGTCGCTTATGGTCGGCATCGATGCACTCCTTGATGAGCGTCCGTTTGTCGGGGAAATTCTCATAGAGCGTGCGCTTGCTGATGCCACAGTTGCGCGCCACAAGGTCCATGGTCATGGATTGTGGTCCCACGCGTGAGAGCAGTTTTCCCGCCTCGGTGATGATATGTTCTTGAGTGCTCATAAAAACAAAAATAGTTTCGGCGTGCAAAAGTAGTGGAAAACTTTCAAAACGCAAAAAGTTTTCAAAGTTTTTTTGCACAATTAACAAACCAAGGGGCGGTGCCTTGTGTAGCACCGCCCCCTTAAAGCGATTGTAATCAATAAGTCAAATAGACTTTAGATGTCATTAATAGAGCACCTTGCAGCTCTTCATGGTTCCGTTCTTATAGCGCACCACCTTGATGTTGATGCCGTCGAAGGGTTCGTTGCTCTGCACACCTGCCATGTTGACGTAGGTCACCGACTCGACTTCATCACCGTTGATGGTATCGATAGCCGTGTGTTCTCCACCCATCACACCAAGGCTGGTAAGTGTCACCTCCTGAGAGTTGCTGGTAGCGCTGGTTCCATCGATGTACTTGGCGACCACATAGTATGAGTAGGTAGCCCCCGCGATGAGGTTGTTCAGCGTGTAGCTAGTCTGACCCGGCTCAATGCCCGTCACTGTGATTGCGGTGTTGTCACCAGTTTGCGTTGCATTGAGCGACGGCGTTCCGGCATAGATGTTAATCAGGGTCATGTCGGGCGAGTAGTTGCTGCTGGTCGAGTAGATGGTAATCTTATCGCCTGCGCTAGCGGTAACTGTCCAGCTATAGGTCTCATTCTTAGCAAATGAGTGTCCAACAGCCGAAGTCTTTGCCGACTTGACGGTGATGTTGCCCGAGCCATATGAGTTGTTCGAGGTGGTAATCTGCACCGTGAAGGTGGCGTTGCTGTATCCCGAAGGAACGGTGTAAGTGATAGTGCCGTAGGTCGTCGACGAACTCCACCACCATGACGATGAGTTCTTAGTGTAAACGGCACCGTTACCACCCTTGACATTCGATCCGCCCCATGGCGAGGTCAGCGTGATAGATGTGTAGCTACCAGTGTACTTGCTTCCGTCAATCGACCCAAGTAAGGTTGCCTGAGGTTCGGGATCGGGATCGCTAGGCTGCGACTCAAGGTTGACATAGAGCGAGTAGCTTGAGACGCTAGCCGCATTCACATTGTGAGTCCAATTGGCTGTGAAGCCCGTGTTGTTGATGCCCGTAGCAGCATTTGCAACTGGTGTCGCCTTGTCGAGCGTAGCAGTTCCACTGACCGAGACAGTCTTGTTCTCGGCACCAGTGCTAGCCACCTTGATGCTTGCCGTCTGCGTGCCAGCAGCGGTGGGTGCATAGGTAACGGTCACGTTCACACCCTTGGCTGCATTGGCTGCAGTAATGGTAGTGGGAGTGATGCTATAGACGCCGTTGTTGTCGGTCAACGTGAGAGTCACATTGCCAGTCAGGTCAGCGCCAGTCACCTTGAAAGTAGCGGTCTTAGTCTCACCAACCTTAGCCGACATGCTCAGCGAGGTGGGCGTGACGGTCAGCGTCGGAGTTGCAGTTTGCGTAGCCTCATTCAGGGTCACGGTTTGGACATTACTCCAAGCGCTCGAAGTGCCGTCGGTGTAGATAGCCTTCACCTTGTAGTTGAACGTGCCTGCCTCCTTGAGGTTGCTCACGGTGTAGTACTTGTTGGTGATACCCGTGATGGTGCGAGTTGTAGTTCCTCCGGTTTCACTGGCATTGAGCGATGTAGCATCGCCAGCGATAATCTGAATGCTGCTTACAGCGATGTAGTTGCTGGTCGACTTGATGGTCACCTTGTCGCTCGTTGAGCAGTTGAGCACAAAGGTATACTCAGTGGCGTTGTCGGTCAGAGCCTGCGTCTTGGTCTGGCTGCCAGTGCCCACGCTCAGTGTGGCGTTGCCATAGTAGCTTGAGTAGTAAGAAGCGGCTTTCACCTTGACAGTCACCTTGCTGTAGCCTGTCAGGCTATAAGTGGGCGACACGAGGCTGCCCTTGGTGATGAGCATGCCAGTGTTTGCGTAGACATAAGTTGATGCGGTCCATCCCGTTCCCAGATAGCTGGTGATGTTGCTCGAAATGTCACTGAGGTAGCCATTGGAGTTGGTCACCGCCTGCACACTGCTCAAGTCAATGTTGGCAAGCTGTGAGGTAGTGGGAGTACTTCCCTTCTCATCGACCTGAAGGGTATAGCTAGCGACATTAGCAGTAGGCGTCTGATCGGTCCAGCTTGCACGGAAGCTGGTCGAAGTGATGTAGCTGCTGTTAGCTGCGCTCATGACCGGCGTGTAGGTCTCGAGTGTTGCTGCCTGAGCTGTACCGCTCATCGCCACAGTGACTGCCGTCGCACCCGTGCTGGTAAGCTTGATACTGCCCGTGTGAGTACCGGCTGCAGTGGGTTTGTAGGTCACGGTGACCGTTGCTCCGCTGGCAGCGGCGCTGGCACTGATGGTTGAGGGCGAGATGGTATACACCCCATTGGCATCGGTCAACGCAAGGCTCACACTGCCGGTGAGGTTGCTACCGGTGACAGTAAAGGTCTTGCTGACGGTCTGTCCAGCAGTTGTGCTGAAGCTCAGCGATGCGGGGCTAACAGTCAGTTTAGGAGTTGCCGTGCTCGTTGGCGGCTGGATACCAATGACCATCTGCTGATAGACATTGAAGTTGTAGCTGCTATATCCGAAGGCATTGAGCGAGCACCAGGCGTTGCCACTGCCACTCCAACCGAAGTTGACGTGGTATTTATTGTCACTGCTACGGTAACCGTCGACATTGAATGCATGTCCGCCTGCGTTGGAGCTCACTGCGCAGAAGACGATAGGACGTCCTTCGGCCATCTCAGTCTGGATCATCTCGCCCCACTGAGAATCGCTATAGAGAGTGGTGCCACCGCTATAAGCGCTGGTCTTCTTGACAAAGCGCGTGGTGCTGGCATTGTAACCAAAGAAGGTGAAGGCATCGCGAATGTTGCAGACGCTGTCGACGCTTACACCGCTACCTCCAGCGGCGCTTGTGCCATATCCCATGCGCTCGGCCTGTCCGACATAGTGCATCAGTGTGGCCACTGCGTTGCCTTGTGCAGTCGTGTAACTTCCGGTATAGGAATCAAGCATATTCGCCCAGTCAAAGACAACCGAGGGAAGTGCCGTGTGTGTGTAGCTCCTTGAGCCATAGCTGGAGTAGCTGATGGTTGACTTGTAACCTGGCACTGCGGGAGTTGCAGCGGTGGGGTATTTCCAGAAGTAGAACACCATCGATGCCGAGGTTGCGGGACAGCCCGTCAAGCACTGGTAGCTGCCGAACTTGCATTGGTTATAATAAGGTGCTTCCTGATCCCAATTGCAGGTCAACAGTGGACCATAGGTACCAGTCACCGAAGCCTTGCGACCCTTCACTGGGTCGGCCATCAGGTTGGCCTCCATGGTAGGATTCTCCTGCAAGTAGGATATCTGGTCCTTATATTGACCCAACATATCTTGCAGACCCGGTGGGAGCAGATTCACATCGGGCAGTGGTTGGTCGCCAATCATGAGGATTTCATCAGCGCGGTCATCACCGGCAACGACAATAAAAGTGGTTGCAGTGTTGAAGATGTAATAAACAGGCTCGTTGACCGTCTTTCCCATCTCGGCCTTGAGCAGCACGGGCTGCGTGGCAGCTGGTGACATCATTTTACCTGCATACAGTTCCTTTTTTAAGAAACTCTGTGCTTTGTTCATGGCCGTATTCAGGTTCACTGGTGCGGCCGACACTGACAAGGCCAGTAATGCAGTTGTCAGAAAGAATAGCAATTTCTTCATAAGTCTTAAAGATTAAGGATTAGAGTAATTTCGTTTATTTGCTTTCATTTATGTCGCAAAAGTAGCAATAAGAAACTTATTGTGCAAGTAAAACGCGATAAAATTGACGAAATCGTTGTTTTTTTCAGCAAAATGTTTGGCTACATATTTATATATAGGGTTTTGAGCGAAAATCGTAACATACACATAATCAGACAATTATAATAATCAAAAACAATGGGAGTTGTTGTAAAAGTTACAATTATTTATTATCTTGTAAATCAATTACTTAGGCAGCAACAAACCAATAATACTAATTTTTTTTGCTACAAATTTGCACTTAAAAAGTCTCAATATTTTGTGGTCACTACATTTTTGGAAGCTTTTTGGGATTTTTACATACCAGTGATGACAACGATAGGCGGCGTCTCGGCAATAAAAATAGGGAACTATATACCAGTTGTCCCCTAATTAGTTTTTTGTTATTTGGTGATGAAGCAACGTCACCGAAGGTGACAATCTGAGTAACCGGGGGTGGAGCGTCAGCGACACCTCCGGTATGAGGGCATACTAAATATCTCGCTGAAAGCGAGCACCTTGCCGCGAAACCTAAATGCTCGCCTTCAGCGAGGATAATAGTTTGCGTTCTGTCCGAGGGTGTCGCAAGCTCCACCCCCGGTTACTCAACTCAGTCGCTTTCAGCGACAAAGCATACCCTCGGGACAACTGATATATAGTTCCCAATAAAAAACTTCGTGTTTTATTTTGTATTGCGCTCGGCTTGCACTATCTTTGCAAATTCTTTTTTGAGAGGCGGTATGTCAAGCGATGAGATTATAATCAGGGGTGCGCGTGTCAATAACCTGAAGGGCGTGGACGTGACGCTGCCGCGTGGCAGCATGACGGTGATTACTGGCCTGTCGGGTTCGGGCAAGTCGTCGTTGGCGTTCGACACGCTCTATGCCGAGGGCCAGCGCCGCTATGTGGAGTCGTTGTCGTCCTATGCCCGCCAGTTCCTGGGCCGGATGTCCAAACCCGAGTGCGACTTTATCCGTGGCTTGCCGCCTGCCATCGCCATTGAGCAGAAGGTGAACACGCGCAACTCGCGCAGCACGGTGGGCACGTCGACCGAGATCTACGACTACTTGCGTCTGCTGTTCTCGCGGGTGGGCAAGACCTACTCTCCCGTGAGCGGCACGCTCGTCAAGAAGCATACTGCCAACGATGTGGTGGCCTGCGTGGATGCACTGCCCGATGGCACCCGCTTTGCGCTGGTGTGCCCCATCATTGTGCCCGAGGGCCGCGACCTGGCTGCGCAACTGGCGATCCTCGCCAAGGGCGGCTACTCACGCCTGGAACACGAGGGGCGCTTTGTCGACATCACCGCCGCCGACCCAACGGTGACCGATTACCGCCTGCTCATCGACCGCATGAGCGTGACACACGACAAGGCCGATGAAATGCGTCTGCTCGACTCGTTGCAGACGGCCTTTTTCGAAGGCCATGACCAGTGTGTCCTACTTGTTTGGGATGAAGATGGGAGCATCCACGAGCACCCCTTCAGCAAGCGCTTTGAAGCCGACGGCATCGTCCTGGCCGAGCCCACCGACCTGATGTTCAACTTCAACAACCCCATTGGCGCCTGCCCCACCTGCGAAGGCTTTGGGCGCGTGGTGGGCATTGACGAGAACCTGGTGGTGCCCGACAAGTCGCTGTCGGTCTATGACGACGCCGTGGTGTGCTGGCGAGGCCAAACGATGAGCGAGTGGAAGCGCGAGTTTATCCATGTGGCGGCTCGCCACGGCTTCCCCATCCATCGCCCTTACTTTGAGCTCACTCCCGCCGAGCACGACTTGTTGTGGCACGGCGATGGCGATTTCCCTGGCATCGATGGCTTCTTTGAGTTTGTCAAGGCCAATTCCTACAAGATTCAGTACCGTGTGATGCTGGCCCGCTACCGCGGCAAGACGGTGTGTCCCACCTGCCACGGCTCGCGCCTGAAGCCCGAGGCGTCCTACGTGCGCGTCGCCGACAAGACCATCGGCGAGCTGGTGCAGATGCCCGTAAGCGACCTGGCGCGATGGTTTGCCAATCTCACGCTCGACGAACATGACACGACCGTTGCCCGCCGCCTGCTCACCGAGATCAATAGCCGCTTGTCGTTCCTGCTCGACGTGGGCCTGGGCTACCTGACGCTCGACCGGTTGTCGTCATCGCTTTCGGGCGGCGAGAGCCAGCGCATCAACCTCGCCACCTCGCTAGGCAGTTCGCTGGTGGGCTCCATCTATATCCTTGACGAGCCCAGCATCGGTCTTCACTCGCGCGACACGGGCCGCCTGGTGAGCGTGTTGCAGAAGCTGAAATCGCTGGGCAACACCGTCGTTGTCGTCGAGCACGACGAGGATATCATGCGCAGTGCCGACTATATCATCGACATCGGCCCCGAAGCGGGTCGCCTGGGCGGCGAGGTGGTCTACCAAGGGCCCTACGCGCAGCTGCCCACAGCAAAAAACAGTTTCACGGCTCGCTACCTGACTGGCGAGCTGTCGATTGCATTGCCCAGCCATCGCCGCAAGAGCAATAATTATATCAAGGTAGTGGGAGCCGCCGAAAACAACCTCAAGGGCATTGACGTGAAATTCCCGTTGGGCGTGATGACCGTGGTGACAGGCGTGAGCGGCAGCGGCAAGAGTACCCTGGTCACCAACATCTTGTATCGGTCGTTGGCACGCCACCTGGACCTGAGCACCGAAGCTCCCGGCTCACACGCTCGCCTGGAGGGCGACCTGGACCGCATTGGGCATGTCGAGCTGGTCGACCAGAACCCTATTGGCAAGTCAACCCGCAGCAACCCCGCGACCTACTTGAAGGCATTCGACGAAATACGTCACATCTTCAGCGAGCAGCAACTGTCACGGCAGATGGGCTATGGCCCCGGTTTCTTCTCGTTCAACTCGCCTGGCGGTCGTTGCGAGGAGTGCAAGGGCGAGGGCACCATCACCATCGAGATGCAGTTTATGGCCGACATCACCCTACCCTGCGAGGCGTGCAAGGGCAAGCGATTCAGCCACAATGCCCTGGATGTGCTCTATCATGGAAAAACGGTGAGCGATGTGCTCGACATGACCGTGAACCAAGCTGTGGAGTTCTTCACCATGACTGGCGACACCAAGGTGATCAAGCGCCTAAAGCCGCTGCAGGACGTGGGCCTGGGCTACATCAAACTGGGACAATCGTCCAGCACCCTGTCGGGCGGCGAGAACCAACGCGTGAAGTTGGCCTACTATTTGAGCATCGAGAAACAGGTGCCCACCTTGTTTATATTTGACGAGCCCACGACAGGTCTACATTTTCACGACATTAATACACTTCTCAAGGCATTCAACCAGCTGATTGACCGCGGGCACACGGTAGTAATCATCGAGCACAACATGGAGATCATCAAGTGTGCCGACCACATCATCGACCTGGGTCCTGAGGGCGGTGCCGAGGGTGGCCAAGTGGTAGTCACTGGCACGCCCGAACAAGTTGCCGCTTGCCCTCAAAGTTACACGGGTCACTTCCTGCGTGAGAAGCTTGGGTAACCGAGGATGTACCCTGCACAAAAATAAAAAAATAAAATCTTCTATACTCAATTCATGATTCATGATTTTGTTGTACCTTTGCAGAGATATTTAGACTAAGTCATGACTGAACAAGTAAAACACGAGTGCGGCATCGCGATGATCAAGTTGCGCAAACCGCTGGACTATTACAAGGAGAAGTATGGAACTTATTTGTACGGCTTGAACCTGTTGTACCTGCTGATGGAGAAGCAACACAACCGGGGTCAGGAGGCCGCCGGTGTGGGCTGTGTCTACACGCACGCTGCCCCCGGTGAAGAATACATCTACCGCGAGCGAGCATTGGGCAGCAATGCCATCAGCGACATCTTCGGTCGCATCAAGAACGACATGCACGATTGCCTTGTGCGCGGTGTGTCGACCATTGACCTGCCGTTTGTGGGCGAGTTGTATATGGGACATCTGCGATATAGCACCACGGGCAAGAGCGGCATGAAATATGTACACCCGTTCCTGCGCCGCAACAACTGGCCGTCGCGTAACCTGATGCTGTGTGGCAACTTCAACATGACCAATGTCGATGAGATCTTCGGCGATATCGTGAGCCGCGGCCAGCACCCGCGTGTGATGAGCGACACCGTGATATTGCTGGAACAGTTGGGCGAGTCGCTTGACAACGAAAACCAACGCCTGCACCGCTACTTCCGCGACCAGGGCATCGTCGAGCCCGAGTTGTCCATACGCATGGAGGACAACCTCGATTTCAGAAACATTCTGCAACGTCCGTCCACCACATGGGATGGCGGCTATGCCATCTGCGGCATTACGGGCAGCGGCGACATGATGGTGATGCGTGACCCACATGGCATCCGCCCGGCGTTCTACTATTGTGACGAAGAAATCTTTGTTGCTGCGAGCGAGCGTCCCGTCATCCAAACAGCGCTGAATGTGGATGTTGACTCGGTGAAAGAACTTACCCCTGGTGCGGCCATCATCGTCAGCAAGAACAACGACGTGCGCATCGAACAGATTCTGCCACAGTTGGACTACAAGCACTGCTCGTTTGAGCGCATCTACTTCAGCCGCGGCAGCGACCGTGACGTATATCTAGAACGCAAGTCGCTGGGCCGCCAGTTGACGCCCAAGATTCTGGAAGCCGTGGACGGCGACCTGGAGCACACCATATTCTCGTTCATTCCCAACACCGCCGAGGTAGCCTATATGGGCATGGTCGAGGGCTTATATGCACACCTCGAACAGTTGAAGTTGAAACGCATCATGTCGCTAGACCCCAATAGTGCGGACTATGAGGAACAAGTACACAACATTCTGCACCAGCGCCTGCGAACCGAGAAGATTGCCATCAAGGACATCAAGTTGCGCACTTTCATCACCGAAGGCAACCAGCGCAACGACCTGGCAGCACACGTCTACGACGTGACCTACGGCCAGGTACAGGACGGCGTTGACAACCTAGTGGTGATTGACGACAGCATCGTGCGTGGAACGACGTTGCGACAGAGCATTATTCGCATCCTCGACCGCCTTCACCCACGTCGCATCGTCATTGTATCGTCATCGCCACAAGTACGATTCCCCGACTATTATGGCATTGACATGCGCAAGATGAGCGAGTTCATCGCGTTCCGCGCCGCCATCCAGTTGCTAAAGGATCGCAAGATGCAACACGTCATCGACGACGTTTATGCCCGCTGCAAGGCACAAGAAGGTCTTCCTAAGGAAGAAGTTGTGAATCATGTGGTGGACATCTATGCACCATTTACCGACGACGAGGTGTCGCAGCAGATTGTCCGCATGGTGACCTCCGAAGACATCCATGCCGAGGTCAAATTGGTGTATCAAAGTGTTGAAGGCATGCACAATGCCATACCCACCGCCCCTGGCGACTGGTATTTCACAGGCGACTACCCCACCCCCGGCGGCAACAAGATGGTCAACCAAGCCTACATCAACTGGTACGAGAGCAACTAAGAAGCGCCCCTAAAAGAAATACAGCCTGGCATTTAACATGCTGGGCTGTACTTCTTATAAGCCACAAAAATGGTCATGGCTAAATCATTTGGCGTGATTTGATTTCTAGATAGCGATTGATGACGTTAATCGAGAGCCGGTCGGGTGTGGTGAGCAGCGAGAGGATGCCTTGCTGCTGCAGGGTGGTGACGATGAGCTGCTTCTCGCGGGAGATTTTCTCGGCGATGATTTGCTGGTAGTACTCCTCGCTATCGAGGGGTTTCTGCTCCATAAATTCGCTGATTTCCTCGTCGGCAAAGAAAACGACGAGCAGGCGATGCCGCTGGTTGAGCTGGCGCAGATAGGGCAACTGGCGATAGAGGCTATTCAATCCCGAAAAGTTGGTGTAAAGCACGAGCAGGCTGCGCTTACGAATGAGGCGGTTCACATTGACAAGCAGGGCCGAGTAGTCGGTCTCGCCAAAGTCAGTCTCCTGCGCATAGAGTGCTTCAAGGATGTTTTGCATCTGGGTGGACGACTTGGCTGCCTGGAGAAACTCGTCGAGGTCCTCATTGAAGGTCATCAGACCCGCCTTGTCTTCCTTGCGCACGGCAACGTAGCTGAGCACGAGCGAGGCATTGATGGCATAGTCGAGAAGAGTCATGCCCTTGAATGCCTGCTGCATCACCCTACCCTTGTCGATGAGATTGAAGATTTGTTGCGAACGCTCGTCGGTGTAGACATTGACCATGAGCTGGTTGCGACGGGCGCTGGCCTTCCAGTTGATGGCACGATACTCATCGCCCTGGACATATTCCTTGATTTGCTCAAATTCGGTGTTGTTACCAGCGCGGCGGATGCGCTTGATACCCAGTTCGGTAAGGTTATTGCTCATCGCCAGCAACTCGTAGCGGTTGAGCATGAGGTAGCTAGGATACACCTTGACATCAACGGGACGGTCGCAGGTAAATCGGCGCTGAACGAGTCCGAGGATGGTGGAGGCAAACACCCGAATTCGACCGAATCCATAAACGCCGCGCTTGGTGGGACGCAGGTTATAGGTGATGCGGCAGTTGCCATGCTTGGCCAAATGGTGCTGGAAGTCAATGTCACGACGTTGAAAAATGTGTGGAACTTCGTCGATGACATGGAGGTCGACATCAAAGGGGTATATGCTGTCGATATGCAGCGCCACCTCGTTGTCATCACCACACGAGAAGCGGTCACTGCACTGGCGCGTTGCCGCAATACCCCGCTTGTGCCACAGCAGGACAATATCAGCCAATACTGCCAAGGCGAAAAGAGCCAGCAGCAATTGCCCGGCAATGAATAGCCAGTGCCACCAGAAGCCAGCGGCGTGAATCGCCACGAGCACCAGGATGATAATATAAAAACGTCGTGGTAAAAACATTAAACTGCGCGTACCTATTTGGGGACTTCGACCTTATCGATGAGCGACTGAGTGACAGAGAGAGGGCTGTAGCCTTGCATCTCGGCCTCGGCAGTGAGCAGTAGGCGGTGCTGGAGGATGCTGGGCGTGACCGCCTTGATATCGTCGGGGGTAACAAAGTCACGTCCTTGAATCAATGCGTAGGCCTTGCTTGCCTGAAGCATAGCAACAGCAGCTCGCGGCGAGGCACCCAAGAAGACGGCACGGCTCTGACGGGTCTGCTGCACAATCTGCACAATGTAGCGCACGAGAGAATCCTCTACGAGGACTGCGCTGAGCGTGGAACGCATCTTGAGCAATTCGTCCTGTGTGATGATGGGCTTGATGTTGTCGAGCTTAGTGAGGCGCGAATTCTGCTGGTGCCGATTGAGGATGTTCACCTCTTCGTCGGGTGTTGGGTAGCCGATGACAATCTTCATCATGAAGCGGTCGAGCTGAGCCTCGGGAAGCTTGTAAGTACCTTCCTGTTCCACAGGATTCTGTGTGGCGATGATGGTGTAGACGGGTCCCATGCTGCGCGTGGTGCCATCGATGCTCACCTGGCGTTCCTCCATCACTTCAAACAGTGCCGCCTGCGTCTTGGCTGGGGCGCGGTTGATTTCATCAACAAGGATGATGTCGGCAAACGCAGGCCCCTCGTGGAAGCTAAATTCCGAGGTCTTCATGTTGAAGACGGTGGTGCCGAGCACGTCGCTGGGCATCAAGTCGGGAGTAAACTGGATGCGGTTGAAGCGAGCGTCGACCAGGCGTGCCATGAGACGAGCCATGAGGGTCTTGGCCACGCCCGGCACACCCTCTAGCAGGACGTGCCCGTCGGCAAGAATGGTGGTGAGGATAAGGTCTATGGCCTCGGTCTGCCCCACAATGGTCTGAGCGATGGTGTCACGCAATTGCTGGATTTTTTCGGCAAAAGCGGTCAAGTCGACGCGCGGTGGCATGTCCATGTTGCCGCCACGCTCGAGTTCTTGGTTCTCGGTTCTCGGTTCTTGGTTCATATTCTTTTACTTTAATTTTTCTAAAATGTGATTGAGGTAGTCGATGTGGCGCATGAGCTGCTTGTCCTTGACAGGAATGTCGGTCGCTGCCACAATTTCCTGCAGTTGCTGCCGCAACTCATCACGCGGTATGCCCGAGGCATGCTGTAGCTGAAGATAGGCATCGTCGAGGTGGTTCTCGTCATCGAGGTCAATCATGGTGAGCTTGCGCACTTCCTCGACAAAGAACTGGTATTTCTTGGCCATCAAGTCGGCATTGTCGTGCCGCTGGAAATAGAGTGAGCCAATGTGCTTGACCATCTCAAGGGCTCGGTTGACTGGTGGCGCAATGACTGGGATAACGCGTTGCCGACGGCGCGCAGTAAACACCATAGCGAGGAGGACCGTGACAATGATTAGCCATATCGCCCACTTCATGGGCGGCTGCGAGAGCACATAGCGCAGTGGCGACTCACTTACACCTGCCTCTTCGGTCTTGGCTGCCGGATCAAGTCGAATGACAGGATAGGGCTCTAACTGCGACATCATACGCAGTGCCAATGTAGTACCATCACAATAAATCACTCCATAGTTGGAGAACATCGATGGAACTACCGAAACGATGATTTTCCCTTTGCCATGATTGATGACACCCGCCATAGTGTCAACCTGCACATGAGCAGCCACTAAAACATCCTCTTCAGCGACAGAATCCCACTGATATTCTCCGTCTTGATAACAAGCTCGGGTGAGCAGCGGGCGTATGGATGAATGCCCTTTGTTGGTTAATAAACGAGTGTATGTGTCACTCAATTCTTGGGCAACAATCCATTTCTTGGGAGGATATCTCGAGTCATCGCCTGTCCAGATCAGGGTATCATTATCTTTGTTTAGGTAGGTGTTTTTGAGTGCCCAAATGCTCACGCCATATCCTCTAGTATCTATGTTCAGCACCTGCTCAACAGTGTCCGAGCCCCACGCCCCTGACGCGACCAAGAATTGGTCGCCACGCTTAAGCATATTAAGCATCGCTAGCTCGTCGGTCGTGCCGTTCATGGGACTATCCCCTGCAATAATGAAATAGGTATGACGTTCATTGGCAGGGATAGTCTTCTCCAATTGACTCAAGGTGAGACTGGTGGTAGTGTAGCCCTGCCCCAGCGAAGCCGCCATGACCGAATCGAAGAGTGCACAGCCAAAAGGCTCGTCGCTGGCATGGGCATAAGTGGCGTCCCACTTGAAGTGCCGGGGAGCCAATGTCTCGATAACCATCATACAGGCAAAGAGAATGAGCATGGCGATGATGAATCCACGTGCCAGTTTCATGCGTCACCTCCTTCCTGATTCTGTTGTTCAACCAACTCGTCACTGATGCGCGCAATGAGTGTTTTAGACCGATCACGCATCTCGTGATAGGTGGTCTCAGTAGCGTCGAAGTTGCCATAGCGGACACGCAAGAACTCATTGGTCATATCGCGGAACTCGGGTGAGCGCTCCTCTCGAGTGTATTGTGATGGGGTCTTGAACAATGCCCAGTCTATGCGATTGTTGTCGGCCAACCAACGCAGCGTCTTTAGGTAAGCCAATCGAGTCGCCTCACGCCAATCATTCTGCGTTACCGCCTGATCAATGCGTGTGTCAAAGTCGATGCCGTAGATGTCCTCGTCCTGAGCCTCATAGTCCAAATCACTCTTTCCTGAACGGCGGAACAGTCCCACGTCATGCGTATATAAGTAAACAGCTGCAGCAATAACTACAACGATGCCCCCGATGACCCAGTAGATTGACATATTGTCATCGGTTGCCTTGTCGACCGATGTGTTAAAGAGACTTTCGAGCCATCGCAAGATGCGTTCGATTACCGAATAATCTTGCTGGACAAACTCACGCGTGTAGTCATAGCTGGGCGACTGCTGCAGTTGCTGTAGCAGAGTAGTGTCGCACTGAAGGGTGTCGATATGTATTGTGCTTGCCGGCATAACTACTAGAGATTTTCAAAATTATCAATATCACTGACAATCGACACATCCTCGCCTTGCTGGACCGCGGAACCATAGAGATAGCCCCCCGAAATGAGGACGACGGCGATGGAGACATAGGTCATGTAGCACAGTAACACCGAGAAGATGTTGAAGAGCGAATTCCCTAATATCGCTATAATTGTTGTCGTCTCACCTGAAGTAAACAACAAGGACTTGAGCGCTATCAACAGTGCCCAGGGTATCATGACCACACCCTGCAGCACATAAACCAGAATGATGAGCGTGATGGCCATGAGCAGAAGTGTTCCAAACTGACTGAATCCCAACTTGAACGCACGACCGATGGCACTGAAAACAGAACAATTCTCTAGTGCATAGATTGGAGCTATGAGCAATATGGGCAATGCCACGAGCAAATAGATAAAGAAAGCAAACGGAACAATCATCAATATCACGGTGGATAAAACCCACGCCGGCACAAGAATGAGCAGAATAGGCACCACAGCGATGGCCATGCGTCCCAACATGGGCCAGAAGAGCGCGCGGAAGTCCTTACCCGTGATCGACGACAATCCATCTGCCCGTTCATGATATAGCTTGACCATGGTCCACAAGTAAGCATTGAGCAACACAAACCCTACCGTTCCCAGGACAATTATTGACACAAAATCGGTCAAAGGAAACTCGCTAATCTTGGAAAATGCCGCATCAATAATCGTAACCACACCCACCGTCTGCAGCACGCACACGGGCAACAACAAATAGAGCGAGTAGCGCAACAGAATCTTCCAGTTTTGGCGAATAAAGTCTATCGCTGAATTCATGCACTCGCTCGCCGAGCGAACCTGGTATAACAGGATGCGGTTGTCGGAAGGTTTACTGTTGCGTTTCATGGGCACGACGATAAGGCAAGATGACGTAATAATAAATGATGAATGCCGCAGAGAGGATGATGAACCCGCCTCGCAATGCGTTGGGTGCTTGTGTGTAGCGTGTAAAGTATCCCTCGACAATGGCAGCAGCAATGACCACCGGCAGTGTGCCTATGACAATCTTCAAGCCTCGCTTGGCTGCTCGCCTGAACGACTGCATGCGGCTATAGGTACCCGGGAAGAGCCATCCGTTGCCCATGACAATTCCCGCCCCACCCTCAATGACGATAGTCGAGAGCTCGAGTGTGCCATGCAGCATGATGGCGAGCATCGCCTCGCCCAGTACACCCTCGTTATAAAACATGGTAGTAAACGCGCCTACCATGACACCATTCATCATCAGATAATAGACCGAGCCCAGACTGGTGAGAATTCCCATAGCAAATGCCATGAGTGAGACTCGGATGTTGTTGAAGGCAATCATCAGGAATGACTCGGTGTTACCGCCTCCCTGATATACAGCAGCTGGGTCGCCATGACGAATGTTGTCGATGGTCATGTCGACATAACCGTCCCCCAAAATGAGTCTGGGAAAATCATAGTCGTTGAGTGACGACACCACACCGATGGCAATGAATGAAATGAAGACTACTAACGAGAGCAACAATTCCTTGCGCGCATCCCACACAGCCAGAGGCACCTCATGTGTCCAAAACCGCGATATGCGAGACCATTTCTCGCGCTTGTTGCCATAGATGCTGGTGTGTAGCTGCAGGGTGATGTTGTTGAGATATTGGGTGATGCGTGAGTTGGGATAGTGTGTCTGTGCAAAAGCGAGATCGGCAGTCAAGTCGTTGTACATGTCGGCAAGTTCATCGGGCGACTGAGAGTCGACCATGGTCATGAGGTACTCATACTCACGCCATTTGCGTATGTTCTGCTTGATGAAAACTGCCTCGCGCATAACAAAATTGGGGTGTGTTTGATAATATAATGCGCAAATTTACTGCTTTTTTCTGAGAAAATCACTAACTTTGCCGAAAAAATAGGCGCACGACATTTTTCTTGTCGGCATGATTTTTATCGTTTGCTAACTCTATGGCAAATACCAACATAGTAACTGGCCAGTATGTGACCTTGAGTCAAATGCCTGCGAGTCTAGGCGACCGCGTTGTTGCCCGGCTGATAGACTATATGATTGTCATAGCCTATGGCATCGTGGTGGGTATCATCATTTTTGACCTGGATATATCCGATAATCTCACTCGCAACGCCTTCGTAGCAGTGATATTGGCTTTGTACTTGCCAGCGTTATTCTATCATCCTGTGATGGAACTGTTGCATCATGGTCAAAGCGTGGGCAAGACAGTGATGCACATCAAAGTGGTGAACGACGACGGGACCAGTCCTACATTGAGCGGCTACCTGTTGCGATTCTTGCTCACGCCCATCGATATTGAGTTGGGCGGTTTGGGGCTCGTTTCCATCGTACTGACCAAGAAAAGCCAGCGGCTGGGCGACCTGGCTGCCGGCACGATGGTCATCAAGACAAAGACTCCTTATATTGTGTTGCCCGACTACAGCTACACAATGGATGGCTATGTACCGACCTACAGCGAGGCCAGCGAACTGAGCCTGAACCAGGCAGAACTGATTTCGCGGGTGCTGAACAACACCAAGGCCGACCACTATGAGCTAGTAAACCGCCTAGCGTTGAAAATTCAGCAGACAATGGGCATCGTGCCACAGTCGGGTACGCAAGAACAGTTCCTCTATACGATGCTGAACGACTACAGTTACTATTGCTCGACAATAGAGGCATAAGAAGCCCCCTAAATTCCCCCAAAAGGGACTTACAATGTATTTTGAACTTAACAAATTAAAGATATGGACGACAAGAGATTGGGACAGGTTAAGAACCTGATTATGTTGGCGCTTGCCGATGGCAAGGCAACCGAGAGCGAGTTGGCACTGATTGCGTCGATTGCCTCTCGCGAAGAACTGACACAAGAACAGCTTGACCACCTCATCGAGCATCCCGACACAGTGCACATCGAATTGCCTGAGAATGATGAGCAGAAACTTCAATATATCCAGGACATGGTCGCCCTGATGATGATTGATGGCGATCTAGATGACAACGAGTTGGCTATGTGCAAGATATATGCCATCATGTTGGGCTATGAGTCGAGCATTGTAGAGAAAATGGTACTCGACATCGCAGAAAAACTTAAAGACATATGAGAAACGACATCCTGATTATTCCCGATGTCCATGGCCGCACTTTTTGGAAAGATGCGGTCAATCGTGAGTCATGGGGCACCATCATCTTTCTGGGTGACTATCTGGACCCCTACCCCCGCGAAGGCATCGACGATAATCAGGTACTGGGTAATTTCCTTGAGATCTTAGATTTTGGTCGCACTCATGATAATGTAGTCATGCTGCTTGGCAATCATGACATGCACTATTATAGCAAAATATTTGCCGAACGTGCACTGAGTAGCCGTTATAACTACCGCTTGGCAGAGATTTTCAAAGCCTTGTTCATCAAGAATCAGGAATTATTCGGCCTTGCCTATGAACACACGCTCAACGGTCACACCTACCTTTTTACACACTCGGGCGTGTGCAACGCTTGGCTAGAAGCCAACCGCAAGATTATTGGCACGCCCGATGCCGACCACTTGAACCAGCTTCTCGCTACCGATCTTGGCATCATGATATTGGCTCAAGTAAGCAAGAATCGCGGCGGCCATTATTCTGGCGGTAGCATCGTGTGGGGCGATGTGAACGAGATGCTCAGCGATAACGCATTACCCAGCGTGTACCAAATCTTTGGCCACAGTCAGCAACGCGAAGCACCTATCATCACCGACCAACTAGCATGCGTCGATGTGCGTCGCGCATATGCACTGCGCGAAGGAGCCGCTGATGTTCGCCCTGTGGAGATAAATTAGGCGGCATAGCGGCAAAATAATGAAAAACTGCATTTTTCTTTTTGTATTTCGCTCGGTTTGCAGTAATTTTGCACCGACTATTTAACCTAAACCTAAAGATATGGCTAAGACCAAGAAAAAATTTGATGCGAACGAGCTTCGGTTCCTTCGCTTGCTGTCACGTAGCTTCCCTAATGTGGCGACAGCCAGCACCGAAATCATCAACCTTGAAGCTATCCTAAACCTGCCAAAGGGCACCGAGCACTTCCTTGCCGACCTACACGGCGAGTATGATGCATTCCAGCACGTGTTGCGCAACGCCTCAGGTACTGTTAAGCGAAAAGTGAGCGAAATCTTCAACGAGACCTTGGGCATGAAAGAGCAGAAAGAGTTGTGTACGCTCATCTATTATCCCGAGCTGAAATTAGAGCTTATTAAGCGCGGCTTTGATGATGACGAGGAATTGCACAACTGGTATTTCATCACCATCAATCGCCTGGTCAAAGTCTGCCGGAACGTGTCGTCAAAGTATACACGATCGAAGGTCACCAAGGCACTGCCTAGCGACTTTTCCTATATCATACAAGAGCTTCTTCACGAGAGTTCAAGTGACCCCAACAAGCAAGGTTATGTCGATGTGATTGTCCGCACAATCATCAGTACGCACCGTGCCGATAGTTTTATCATCGCCATGTGCAACCTCATCCACCAGTTGACCATTGACCGCTTGCACATCCTGGGTGACGTGTTTGACCGTGGTGAGAACCCCGACAAGATCATGGACATCTTGTGTACTTATCACAACCTTGACATCCAGTGGGGCAACCATGATATTCTGTGGATAGGCGCAGCTGCAGGCAACGACTGTTGCATCGCCAACGTGATTCGCAACTCGTTGCGCTATGGCAACCAGAACGTGATCGAAGATGCCTATGGCATCAACCTGTTGCCACTGGCCACATTCGCACTCGATGTGTATGGTAACGAAGACTGCAAGTGCTTCTATCCCAAGGAAGGCTTTGAGAACGACGAATCGGGCCGCTTGACGCGCTTGACGGCTAAGATGCACAAGGCCATCAGCATTATCCAGTTCAAGCTTGAGGGCGCGGCCATCAAGCGCCGTCCTGAGTTTGAGATGGATCATCGCTTGCTCTATGATCGTATAGACTATGAACGTGGCGTGATTAAGTTAGACGATGGTCAGGAATACGAACTGCTCGACAAGAGTTTCCCAACCATTCTCCCCAGTTCACCCTATCAGTTGTCACAAGATGAGGAAGAGTTAGTGCGCAAGCTGCACAAATCATTTGTCGAGAGCGAGAAATTGCACCGCCACATGCGTTGCCTGTTCTCCAAAGGCAGCATGTATAACATCGTCAATGGCAACTTGCTGTATCACGCCTCTATCCCACTCAATGCCGACGGCACGCTCAAGGAGGTGAAGGTCGAGGGAAAGACCTACAAGGGCCGTGCGCTGCTCGACCGCACTGAGGAACTGATTCGTGATGCCTACTTTGGCGAAGGCGATGCCGATCATGTAGCTTATGCAGTCGACTTCTTGTGGTATCTGTGGTGCGGTCCCGACTCACCGGCATTTGACAAGAACAAGATGACCACGCTGGAACGTTACTTTGTCGCAGACAAAAAGACGCACAAAGAGACCAAGGGCCATTACTATGAACTGCGCGACAACGAGCAGGTGATGGATATGATCCTCGACGAGTTTGGTGTCAAAGGGACGCACCGTCACATCATCAACGGCCATGTGCCAGTCAAGCTCATCAAGGGCGAGAGCCCCATCAAAGCCAATGGTAAGATGATGGTGATTGATGGTGGCTTCAGTAAAGCTTATCAGCCCGAGACAGGTATCGCTGGTTATACGTTGGTATATCACTCGCGCGGCTTCCAGCTGGTGCAGCACGAGCCTTTCACGAGCATTGAAAAGGCTGTTGAAGAAGGAAAGGACATCATCAGTACCATTCAACTCGTCGAAATGACCGACCATCGCATGCTTGTAAAAGACACCGATATGGGCGCAGAGTTGCAGTCACAAATTGATGACTTGAAAGAGTTGCTTGTCGCTTACCGCGAAGGTATCATCAAAGAACGCGCCTGGAACCCCATCACCAATAAAGTATAATCAAGTAGCAAAAACAAAAGGATGAGGGTATGCCAGAATTTTGACATACCCTCATTCTTCATATTACATACAATACTTGTTATTCTGATTCCATGTCGGCATCAAGGTTGTCATCCCACAAGTAGTGCTTGGTTTCTCGCACGATGATACCACTCAAGAGTAACAGTGAGATGAGGTTGGGGATAGCCATGAGGGCATTCATACAATCGGCCAGGTTCCAAACCATGCTCAAATTGATGACGGTGCCCAGGAACGCCACAATAATGTAAATGACACGATAGATGCGCGTCCAACGTTTGCCCTTGAGATACTCAACAGCCATCTCGCCATAATAGCACCAGCCCAGGATTGTGGTGAAAGCAAAGGTCACCAGCCCCACGAGCAACAGCGGTGAGCCCACCACTGGAATCTTGGAGAAAGCTGCCTTGGTCAAAGCCGCACCATCAGTGAAACTGATGTCGGGATGGGCCAACACACTGCTCACTATCACCAGCCCCGTGATGGCACAAATGACCACAGTATCCCAAAAAGTGCCTGTTGAAGACACTAGTGCTTGTCGCACAGGGTTGCGTGTCTTGGCCGCTGCCGCTACAATGGGCGCTGAGCCCAGACCAGACTCGTTGCTGAAGAGACCTCGGGCAATACCATACCGTGCCGCCATGATGACCGAGCCTCCAACAAATCCACCTCCCGCCGCCTCGGGTGAAAACGCGGCCTGGCAGATGAGTTTCAATGCTGGCCACAAGTAATGGAAGTTAACACTCAAGATATAGAGGCATCCTAACACATAGAAGGCAGCCATGAAGGGCACCAACATACCACAGACGTTGGCAATGCTCTTTACACCTCCTATCACCACAAGGGCAGCCAAGAAAGCGATAGCCAACCCCACCCAGACAGGGTTGATGCCGTAAGTCTCATAGCACAATGTGCTGATAGCGTTGGCCTGCACTGATGCTCCAATGCCTAGCGAGGCACACATGGTAAAAATGGCGAACAGTACAGCAAGCCACTTGAGCTTCAATCCACGCTCCAAGGCATACATTGGCCCTCCTAGCATTGTACCATCTGGCATCTTCACGCGATACTTAATGGCAAGCAGACCCTCACTATATTTGGTCGCGATACCGAACACACCCGTGAGCCAACACCACAACACAGCACCCGGGCCACCCAGAGCAACTGCAGTAGCCACGCCGATGATATTACCTGTTCCAATGGTCGCTGCTAGTGCAGTAGCAAGTGCACCGAACTGTGACACATCACCATCGGCCCCCTTATCGCGCGAAACCGAAAGGCGAATGGCTGTAAAAATCTTTCGTTGTGGGAAACGCAACCTGACGGTAAGAAAGATGTGAGTACCCAACAACAAGATAATCATGGGCCATCCCCACAAGAAGTCACTCACCACCCCAATGATATCATTTACATTCTGCATAGGCTAATTGCGACGTAGGAACATTTGTGCGTAATAGAATAGAGTTGCCATCGAGCTGAGCGCAGCCACAACATAAGTATAGGCTGCCGACTTGAGTGCGTCACGAGCATAGCCAGTAGTCTCGCCCTGGGTGATGCCAGACTGCTCGAGCCATTGCACAGCCCGTCGACTGGCATCAATCTCGACCGGTAAAGTGATGAGACTAAACAACGTTGTCAATGCAAACAAAAACACTCCCACGCCCAATAGATAAGGGAACCAGTTAAAAATCAAGATGCCACCCAGCAAAACCCATGTCATCCACTGCGAAGCGAACGACACGACAGGGACAAGCTTGGTGCGAAGCACAAGCATGCTGTAGCCTACGCGGTGCTGAACGGCGTGTCCACACTCGTGGGCCGCGACAGCCGCCGCAGCAACTGTGTTGTAGTTATAGACCGTTTCGCTAAGGTTAACAGTCTTGTTTCTAGGGTCAAAAAAGTCGGTCAGACTTCCACCAGTGGGACGTATGGTCACATCATTGATGCCGTTTTGCATGAGCATCATTTGCGCTACTTGTGCTCCATTGTAATTCAATGGTACGCGAGAGTACTTCTCGAATTTCTTAGACAGTGAACGCTGAATGAGCCAACTGGCCAACGAGATGACAAGGAAAAGTAAGTAAACCATATTCTGATGTAAATTAAGAATTGAGAGTCATATTTGATTAACAAAGAAAAGTCAGCTAGGTTAACTAGGTTTAACACTATGGAGAGTTACCTTGGCATGCAGTTTGCATAAAAGGGTGTTCGAACAGTTGTCAGTGCAAAGATACGCATTTTTTGCTAGACAAACTACCAATAATGATAAAAAAATTAAAAAAGTTGCTTGAATTGATTGCTATTTGGAAAATATCCGCTACTTTAGCGGCGTTTTATTAATCGTTTTATTCTTTCTAATTTTTTAATTTATTTATTATGAAAAAGTTATTATTGATGTTCGCAGCTATTGCTGCCATGACCTTCGCTGCATGCGACAACAACGCAAACAAGACCGAGGAGACCGCCGACAGCGCAGCCTTCAACGTTGAGAACTTTGACTCGGCTCTTGTGGCCGCCACCGACAGCACTGCTGTAGTTGATCTGCTGAACAACGCCAACGCCGAGGTCCAGAAGCTGTTTGCTGCTGGTGATTCTGTCAAGGCTCAGGATCTGATTGGCAAGATCAAGGAAGTTATCGAGAAGAACAAGGAGAAACTCACTGCTATTGTTCCATCGATTGGCACACTGGTTGACCAGGTTGTCGCTCTTCCCGAGGGCGTGAAGGATGTGGTTGAGGCCGCTGGCGATAGCCTGAAGGATGCAGCCGTAGACAAGGCCAACGAGGTTGTTGAGGGCGCTAAGGCCGCTGTGACCGAGAAGGCTAACGAGGCTGTTGAGAAGGCCAACGAGAAAGTCAACGAAGGCGTTGACAAGGCTAAGGAGGCTGCCAACCAGGCCGCTAAGGACGCAGCAAAGAAGATTGGTCTCTAATCGAACTGGACTGCAAATCCATCCTAATGGATAACCTATAAAAGGGGCGGTGAGCATCGGTTTGCTCACCGCCCCTTGTTTCATTTGATTTGTAGAATCAATTGTTGCAACACTTCGAATGTGTGCTGTGGTGCTTCTTGCCAAAAATCGTTATACTGCTGGGTATTGTCGTGACTTGCTCCTGGCGAGTCGCTGATGACACGCATGCTCAAGAAATTCACATGGCGCACATGGCACACCTGCGCGATTGCCCCACTCTCCATATCCACAGCCAGGGCCTGCGGGAAATTTGACTTGATTTCATTAACCTTGTCCATTGAATCAATGAACTGATCGCCCGAACAAATCAAGCCCAGCTTGATGTCATCACGCGCGGGCACCAATGCCAACAAGTCGGAATCGCCTTCATAGTACAACGGGAGCCCTTGTACAACACCCAATTGACTTTCGGGTCCGCACCACACATCAGGATAAGCGGCCTGCTTGCCCACAACAAGGTCCATCACACTTACCATCTTGTCGGCTCCACCTGCGACGCCGGTGTTAATCACCTTTTCGGGAGCAAATTGGTTGATGAGAGTAAGGGCACCCATGGCCGCGTTTACCTTACCTATGCCACACTGCATGGCTACAACCTGATGGTTGCCGATGACACCTTGATAAAAATTGAAACCGTCAACGACGGTCTCTTGTTTGTTGTCAAGCAATGGCAAGAGCAAATCCAGCTCCTTGCGCATGGCGACGATAATTCCGATATTCATACTATAGACATTTGAGTTGCTTCTCGATCGTGTCAACTTCCTCGCGGAACTTGCGTTCGATGCCAAGGCGTTGCTCCACTTGCTTGCAAGCATGTAACACTGTAGCATGGTTACGCGAGAGCCGCAGGCCAATGTTAGTCGAGGACAATTGAGTCTTGTTCTTGGCAAAGTACATCAGCAGTTGCCGCGCATCACTAATCTCGCGTTTGCGCGATTTGCCGAATAGTTGGTCTGTATCAAGATTATAAAACTCAGCAACAGTCTCGGCAATCATCTCGAAAGTAAGCTGATGCCGCGAGACATGTACGGTGTTGCTCGCAACAGCCTGCGCCAGTTCAAGGGAAATGTCCTGGTTCATCATCGTTGCATGAGCCAACAACGAGACGACCACACCCTCTAAGTCACGTACACTGTCGGTTACCTGAGTTGCGATGAAGTCAAGCACATCATCGGTGAGTTTGAGCCCGTCCTGTGCCGCACGTCTAATGAGCACATTGCGGCGCAAGTCAAAGTCTGGCTTGTCTAGCTGGACAGTCATACCCCACTTGAACCTAGAGATCAGCCTTGGAACCATACCGTCCATATCGACTGGTCGACGGTCGCTAGTCATGATCAGCTGTTTACCATGCTGATGAAGGTGATTGAAGATGTGGAAGAAGGTATTCTGGGTGCCCGTTTTGCCAGCCAGTTCATGTATGTCGTCGATGAGGAGCACGTCGATGCTCTGATAGAAATTGATAAAGTCATTAACCTTTGCCTTAGGCACAGCCGAAGTATACTGGCTCTCAAAGACTCGAGCTGGCACATAGAGCACCCTAGCTCGTGGGTTCTGCTCCTTGATGCGAATGCCAATAGCCTGAATGAGATGGGTCTTTCCCACACCTGTCGTCCCGAAGATGAACATTGGATTATAGGTTTTCACCTCTGGGTGGTCGGCAATAGCCATACCCACAGTTACAGCGAGTTTGTTGCTTGTGCTGCAGCAGTAGTTTTCAAATGTGTACCTCGGGTTAAGCTGCGGGTCAATGTCCTCAAGCGGTGCCTGTTGGAAAGGATTTGACAATGTCTGCGGCACAATCTTGGCAGCGGTTTTGAGCTTTGCGCTTTCGCCGCTCTCGGCCATGGTCACCTCGACCTCCTTGGCCACCTTGCATGCGTAAGCCAGGTTGATCCTTTGCCCAAATACCCTGTTGAATGTGTGCAGCAGAAGCGTGCAGTAGTTCTCCTCTAACATCTCGACAAAGAACTGAGTTGGCACACGCAAAGTGAGCGTGTTGTTCTGGAAACTGACGGGCACAATGGGCTCAAACCAAGCAGCGAACTGCTCGGCTTGGATGTTGTCTCGGATAATCTCGAGGCACTTATCCCACATTTGAGTCACATTGTCATTCATTTGTCGGTTTGTTAAGCGGTAGTGTCAGAGCCATAGTTCTAAGCAAGATATGGCGCTACACATATTATATAATAAATGGTTTTAGTGAGCAAACCCCTCATCGTTGAGGGGTTGTTTTGCATTACAAAATTAGGTCAAATTTTGTTGAAAAAAAGTGCCAAAAAAATTTTGATTTTTCAAATAAATTGTGAGATATATGATAAACAGCACTTTAAGATAAAGTTTTTGAAACAATCACAGTTTCGATGGTTAATGTAGCAATTGCACTATTTTTCAACCGCTTGTGTGGGGCTAGGGCGCCACTATCATTTGCAGTAGGGGGTTCGCAAACCATTGACAGAATAGACATTTGAAAAATCGTTCATGGACAACACCTTTAAAAAGAAGAAATTTGCCTATTTAGAATAATTCCAAATAAGCAAATTTTGTGTTATCTATTGCCATCAGAAGACCTTGACGTTAATATATCGTTTGGGGTTCTTCTTGATATCGGCAAGTAGCGAGTCGAGTGTAGCCACAGCGTTAGTTGCATTGGTATAAAGCTGCTTGTCTCTAAGCAGCATGCCCAGGCTTGAGTTGGGGTTGTTGAGCTGTTGCGACAAAGCGTTAAGATTAGCAATGGTTGCATTGACCTGTGCCATGGTGCTGTCGAGTGGCAAGTCCTTTAGCGTTGTTGAAAACTGGTTGAGGTTACTGGTTGTTCCAGTGAGGTTGCTGGTAATGCCATTCACATTGCGCATCACTCCTGGAACCGATTGGTTAAGCGAGATGAGAAGCACGTTGAGCTGATGGCTGCTGCGTGCCAATTCGGCTGTGATGCCATCCAGTCTGGCAATGGCGGCCACCAGTGCCGGATCGCCAACAAGCGTATTCACCGAGCCAACAATCGAGTCGACACGAGGCAGAATTTTCCCTATCTCGGGCATTACCTCGGTCTCAACTTTGCCCATAATACCTTGCGGGATCACAGTTGGAATCTCGTCACCCACCTTATAATAAGCATTGCCATCGGCCAGTGTGAGTGACATGGACGAGCCTCCCAGCAATCCCGACGTAATGGCAACAGATGATCCAACAGGAATCTTCAAATCGCGGTTCATCGCCATCATCACAGAGATCTTGTTGGTCTGATAGTCAAATTTGATCTCTCTGACCTGCCCCACTTGAAATCCATTCAACGAAATGGGTGTCGCCTCAACGATACCATCCACGCGGTCAAACTTTGCGATATAGAAATTTGCTGGTTTAAACAGGTTGATTCCTTTAAGGAACTCAATGCCCCAGTATAGCAGACACAGACTCACAATGACAGTGAGCGCAATCTTTACATTCTTGTTAAAAAAAGACTTCATTTGTCGTACAGATGAGTTTATTGGGTGCAAAGATAATACTTTGTTGCCGATATAAGGTCACAAAAAAGCAAAAATTGCGCCAATGGCACAAAAACCAGTCCTAATAATCGACAAAAATGGTAAAAATAGCATCAATTAAATCTTATTGGTTACTTCTCGAAAACAAAAATAAAGAAAACTCGGCTTTTTATTTTGTAATGCCCTTGAATTTAGGCTGCGTTTCGGAAAAACTCAAAACAAATTTTGGTTTTTCGCTCAATTTGCACTAAATTTGCGGGTTGAAAAAATAATTACTTATGACGCGCTCCACCCAGATTTATGGCCTGATAGGTTACCCGCTGGGCCATTCCTACTCGGCCGACTACTTCAACAACAAGTTTGCCAGCGAAGGTATTGATGCCTGTTACATGAACTTTGAGTTGGAAGATATATACCAACTCATGGAACTCATTGCCGAGTATCCTCAACTGAATGGCTTGAACGTCACCGCGCCCTACAAGGAGGCAGTAATTCCGTTACTGGATGAGATTGACGACGATGCTCGAGCGATAGGCGCAGTCAATGTCATCAAGTTGATACGCTCGGACAAAGGTGAATTGGTTCACTTGCGGGGCTATAACACCGACATGGAAGGTTTTAGCCGCACAATGGAGCCATTGCTAGGGCCCGACATGGACAAGGCACTGGTGCTAGGTACTGGTGGTGCCGCCAAGGCTGTTCGCTTTGCACTGGAACGGTTGGGCGTCGAGGTTCAGTTGGTTTCGCGTCACAAGAGCGCTCAAACGGTTGTCTATTGCGAATTAACCAAATCGATGGTAGCCGAGCATCACTTGATCATCAATGCTACCCCGCTGGGAAAAGTGCCACTGGTCGATGAGTGCCCCGATTTCTCCTTCCGCTTTTTAGGGCCTCGGCACTTAGCCTATGACTTGATTTACAATCCCGAAGAGACCCTGTTTATGCGTCGCGCCCAAGCGCATGGCGCCCAAGTGAAAAATGGCTTGGAGATGTTACTGTTGCAAGCCTTTGCCAGTTATGAAATCTGGAAATCCTGACGTTTGAGCCCCTCCTTACTTTCGCGTGTGCCTGCCCTGCGGGTCTTGCTACCGTTTGCTGCGGGCATTGTGCTTAGCACCAGTCTGCCAGGCTATATTCCCATCGTCGTGCTGGCGGTGTTTGCTATTGTCATCTATGTGGTATTGCGCCTCGTGGGCAATGACCCGCTAAAGCAGTTCAGCCTGCGGCCGTGGTGGATTGTTCCGTTGGTATTGCTCTCGATGTCGGCTGGTGGGTTGTCGCTGCAATTGTCTCGCCCGACCCCAATTGACCTAGACAACTTGAATGGCAAGCCTGTGTGCGGGCTGATTGAATCGATTGAGACCTATGATTTCTCCATGCGATTGCAAGTGCGACTGGCTCACGTTAACGACCAGCCCTCTTATCAGCAACATGTATTGCTCACTACCCAGGGTTGCAACTACATGCTCAATGAGGGCGACCTCATATGTTTCAATGGCAACTTTCATCCCATCGCCAACCTTGGCAATCCCGATGAGTTTGACCGAGAGGACCGCTTGTGGCAACAAGGAATTCTCTACGGCCAGCATTTGCCTGTGAGCCACTTGCATTTTGTAGCCCATCGCCCTACCCTGTTGTCGCACGCGAGTTTGCTGCGTCGACATCTTATCAACCAAGTGCTTAACACCTCGTTGTCATTTCCCTGCCAAGACTTGCTGATAGCCTTGCTACTGGGAGATAGCCGTCAGATTGACCCGAGTGTACGCGAACAATTTTCGGCGGCAGGCATTGCTCACATCTTGGCATTGAGTGGCCTGCATGTGGGGTTGATCACCGGTCTTATCTGGTTCTTGTTTTTCCCACTCGACTACCTGCGCCTCAAAAAACTGCGGCTTATGATTACCCTGGTTGTACTGGCTGGATTTGCTTTGTTGACAGGGATGTCGCCTTCGGTAGTGAGAGCCACGATCATGATTAGCTTCACCCTAATTGCCATTGTGCTTTACCGCAAATCGTTGGCATTGAATGCGATGTGTGTATCTGCCCTTTTGACACTATGCATCTGGCCTTGCGCGCTCTATCAAGCAGGATTCCAGTTAAGCTACATCACTGTTGGTGCTATTGTGGGCCTACAAGGCAAAATCTTTCCCAGCATTGTCGATCGCAAACAACGTGTCCTATACTGGTTGTGGTCGTTGTTAAACACATCGTTCATAGCTATGGCCGCAACTATCATGCTCAGTGCCTACTACTTCTGCTCGTTCTCCATGCTTTCGGTGTTAAGCAATGCTCTCATTTTGCCCGTGATGCCATTGGTGATGGCGCTGGGTGTCATCTTTTTGTTCTTGGCAACCATCGGAATTGAATGGAACGTATTGAATGCATGTCTTGAGGCCCTATTTTCCTATATGACTAAGGTGTCGGAATGGGTATCCCTATTGCCTGGCGCCCACGTTAGCGGAGTTTATGTAACAGGCATGACTGTATGGCTATTTTATGGCCTACTAGCATGCCTAGTAGCATGGATTTTTACTCGTCGGTCTCGTTGGCTCATGGCCACCCTAGGCATGACATTGCTTGTAATAGTCCAATTGTCATGGGTCAAATTGCACACTCCCAGCGAGACGGTGCTAGTGCTTAATGACTACCGGTCGACTCCCATCCTATGGCACGAGAACGGCAAGAGTTATGCCTGGCTTCCTGACACGCCTGATGCCGATCGTACCCTTTTTGAGCGAACACACCGACGCCTGTTGGCACACTTGGGCGGAAACCCATTGCAATGGGTGACCGACAGTGTTCACAGCGATTTGTCACTGGTGCGATCGCCACTGGCGATGCTGCAGGGAAAGCGTATGCTGATTGCCGGCAAGGGGGTGAACAAAAACTGGCTTGAGCAAGCCGACCACATTGGTGAGATTGACCTGCTGATCGTGACCAAGCGTTATCATGGAACACTTCAAGACATTATTACCCACTGTCCTTGCCGTCTGGTTGTTCTCTCGGGTGCCCTAGCTGATGACCGCTATCAAGCTTATATGAATGAATGCCTCCATCTGGGCCTGCAATACCATGACACAAAACATGCCGGCGCCTGGATGCTACACCCATTAAGATAGCATGCGTCGATAGTAAAAGCAGATTTGTCGATTTTTTGTGAAATTTTTTTGTTAAAATTTTGTTATTTCACATTTAAGTGTTAATTTTGCAGCCGATTGTTAAATCAGACTTGAGATGAAGAAATCGACCATATGGTTGCTGACCATCGTGATGGCGCTGACGCTGCTGGGCCTGCTTGCGGTACAAATCATGTATATGGAGAACATGATCAAGATGCGTAATGAGCAGTTCAAGGAGCTGGTTACGCGCAGCCTGTACAGTGTGTCAACGATGCTCGAGCAGAACGAGACTAAATATTACCTTGATCAGGACCTTCAAGAAGCCGAGGCGGCCTATCGACCCTCGGGTGGACTTAATTTTGACCAAAACAATGATGCTGGCCTCGACACGATGGCGATGATGGACAGCCCACGGCTGCAACGCCCCGCCAACCTGAGTACACTCAAGGACTTGAACGACACTTACTCAATCAAACAAGAGATTCTTAAAGGACAGTACTTATATCAGAAAGGCTTGCTCAACGAGGTAATATTGACTATTCTGAATCAGTCCAGCGACCGCCCTATCACCGAGCGAGCTGACTCGGCAACAGTGAGCGAGTATCTGCGTAGCGAGCTGGAAAACAATGGCGTGCTGCTTCCCTTTGAGTTTGCGGTTACCAGCCGCACAGGCGGATTGATTTACAGTACCGACGGCTATGCGCCAAAGCACCAGAGCGACGTATACACACAAGTGTTGTTCATGAGCGACCCCTCGAACATACGCCACCGCTTGAATGTGACCTTTCCTAGCAAACAAGATTACATCACCTCGTCGGTGCGTTTCATGATACCGTCGTTTATCTTCACGCTCATCCTGATGGCTGTATTTATCTACACGGTTGTTGTAGCGTTCCGTCAAAAGAAGTTGAGCGAAATAAAGAACGACTTCATCAATAACATGACGCATGAGTTCAAGACTCCCATTTCGAGTATCTCGATAGCAGCGCAAATGCTCAACGACGCATCGGTTCGCAAGAGCGACGAGCGTCTGAAGCATGTGGCGACAGTGATCAACGATGAGACCAAGCGCTTGCGTTTTCAGGTCGAGAAGGTTCTGCAGATGTCGATGTTTGACCGCAAGAACGCCACCATGCGCCTTGAGGAAGAAGATGCAAATGGCTGTATCTACAGCGTTGTGAACACTTTCAAAATCAAGGTTGACAACTATGGCGGCACCATCAAGGCCAATCTTGATGCCGAGGACCCCATCATCAACGTCGATCGCATGCACTTTACCAATGTGATTTTCAATCTGCTGGACAACGCCATCAAGTACCGCCGCGAGGACGTGCCGCTGGAGTTGCACATCGAGACCCGCAACCCCGACGAGGACACACTTGAAATCATGGTTAGCGACAATGGCATCGGCATCAAGCGCGATGACCAGAAGAAGATATTTGAGAAATTCTACCGCGTGTCGACCGGCAATCGCCACGACGTGAAAGGTTTCGGCCTGGGGCTTGCCTATGTTCACAAGATGATCACCTTGTTTGGTGGCACCATCCGCGTGGAGAGCGAGCCAGGCCAAGGATCACGATTTATCATTATATTACCTTTATTAAAATAACAGATTATTATGGAAGAGAAATTAAGAATTCTCCTTTGTGAGGATGACGAGAACCTGGGCACGCTGACGCGTGAGTACCTGGAGGACAAGGGCTACAAGGCCGACTTGATGCCCGATGGCGAGGCTGGCTACAAAGCTTTCCTCAAGGGCAAGTATGACATCTGCCTGCTTGACGTAATGATGCCCAAAAAGGATGGTTTCCAACTGGCTCAGGAGATTCGCATGGTGAACACCGATGTTCCTATTATCTTCTTGACTGCCAAGGCAATGAAAGACGACATCCTAGAGGGTTTCAAGCTGGGTGCCGACGATTACATTACCAAGCCTTTCAGCATGGAGGAACTGGTATTGCGCATTGAGGCCATCCTGCGCCGCGTCAAGGGCAAGAAAGGCAAGGATGTGACGGTGTATCGCATCGGCAAATTCACCTTCGACACGCAGCGCCAAGTGCTGTTTACCGAAGATAGCAGCGACAACTTGACCACCAAGGAAAGCGAGTTGCTGAGCCTGCTGTGCTCGCACATGAACGAGATTCTGGAGCGTAATTTCGCATTGAAGACTATCTGGATCGACGACAACTACTTCAACGCTCGTTCGATGGATGTCTACATTACCAAGCTTCGCAAGAAACTGAAAGACGACGAGAACATCCAGATCATCAACATCCACGGCAAGGGTTACAAGCTGATTGCTCCCGACCCTGAGGCCAAATAACAGTGGCTGAGCAAGAAGACCTAAAAGAGAAGACTGTCCGCGGTGTAGCCTGGAGCTTTGTCGAACGCTTCTCGGTGCAGGGGGTGACTTTCATCCTCGAGTTGATCATTGCTCGACTGGTAGGTCCTGACAACTTTGGACTGATAGCGATGCTCGCCATCTTCATGTCGGTGTCGCAAGTGTTCATTGATGGTGGGTTCTCCAGTGCTCTGATTCAGCGCCAAGAACGCACTGAAGCTGACTTCTCGACCGTGTTCTATATCAACATCGGCATTAGTCTGGTGTTGTATTTGCTATTGTTTGCCTGCGCACCGCTGATTGCAACATTCTTCAACCAGCCTATTCTGGCCCCAGTAACACGCGTCTATTCGCTGAACCTTGTCGTCAACTCGCTTGTGGCAGTCAACAAGACCAAACTGACCATTGCCGTTGACTTCAAGACACAGTCCAAGATATCTTTCTTCTCGGCATTCTTGTCAGGTGCATTGGGCGTCGTGCTGGCTTATCTTGGCTGGGGCGTGTGGGCGATTGTGTGGCAGACGCTAGCCTGCGCAGCACTGAATGTGGTGTTGAGCTTCTACTATGTTCGCTGGTTCCCCCGATCGCGATTCAGTAGCGCCTCGTTCCACCGTTTGTTTTCTTATGGTTCTAAGCTGCTGGTTGCCAATCTCATCAGTAGCGTATACGCCAAGATTTACGATGTGGTGGTTGGCAAGAAGTTTTCGGCCAACCGCCTGGGTCTATACTCAAGAGCAGACAAGTTCAACCAGTTTGCCAGCAGTAATATTAGCGGCATTCTGCAACGCGTGTCGTTTCCGGTGCTGAGTCGCATCCAGGACGACGATACTCGCTTGTTGAACGCTTACCGCAAGTATCTGCAGATGTCGGCCTTGGTGGTATTCCCACTCATCATGGGCCTGTGCGGCATTGCACGCCCGCTCATCGAGATCTTGCTAGGCCAGGAATGGATGGGTTGCGTGCCATTGTTGCAGATCCTGAGTTTTGCTTACTTATGGGACTGCGTGGTGATTGTAAACCTAAACCTCATTTATGTCAAAGGTCACTCCGACTATGTGCTGCGCCTTGAAATCATCAAGAAAGCCATCGCGTTTGCCATCCTGTTGTTGTCGTTGCCATTTGACCTGTTTGGCATTTGCTTGGGTCGTGTGGTATATTCAGTGATCTCGTTCTACCTGAACACCTACTACACGCGCAAGTTGCTTAACTACGGCTTCTTCACACAGTTACGCGAGCTGGCCCCATTGATTGTATTGTCGTTCCTGGTGGCAGCCTTGGGCTGGTTGTGCAGCTGGTTGTTCGAGAATGCCTGGCTTGCACTTTGTTCGGCTCTAGTGGCCTGTCCACTGGCTTACATGGGGCTATGCCGACTGCTGCACATCTCGGCATTTGACGAATGTTGTCAACTGGCATTGAAATATCTCAAGAAATGACCGAAAATCAAGCCACAGTAAATCGCAAGAAAGTGCGCGACAGCAATATGGAGCTGTTGCGATTGGTGGCCATGTTCCTGGTGCTGGTGGTACATGCCAACTTCCGTGCACTGCCCGTTCCTGGTATGACACATGTGCACAACAACCCATCATCAGCTTTTTTGATGTTCATGACCGAGGCTTTCTCGATCTATGCCGTCGACTTGTTTGTACTGCTCTCGGGCTGGTACGGCATCCATTTCAAAGTCAAGCGTCTTGGCGAGTTGCTGTTCCAGGTACTGTTCTTTGGCTTGTTTGCCATTGGTGTCTGCGCCATCTTCGCTCCCGAGGAGCTGAGACACGACGTGTTGAGTCGCTTGTTTATTGTTGGGCTCAATGACTACTGGTTTATCAAGGCCTATGTTGCGCTTTACCTGTTGTCACCTGTGCTGAATGCCTATGTGGAGAAAGCATCTGCCCGTCAGTTTGGTTGGTTGCTGGTAGGCTTCTATGCCTTCCAGTTCATCTTTGGCTGGGCCTATGAGTCCACCCGTTGGCTTGTCGCCGGCTATTCATTGCCGTCATTTATCGGTCTGTATCTGTTGGCGCGTTATACGAGGTTGCACCCCATCAAGATGTGGAAACTGAACCGCTGGTGGGACTTGGCTATCTATCTTGCCATTGTCGCCTTCTTGACCATTGCCATGTTTGTCATCAAGCAGCATGCAGGCCGCGGTGGGGCGCTCTATTTCTACATTTGTCCGTTGGTGATAATGGGTGCGATGCATCTGCTGTTGTTCTTCTCAAAATTCACCTTCCAGAGCCGCGTCATCAACTGGCTCGCTTTGTCTGCTTTTGGAGCCTATTTGACTCAGTCGAGCAGCTTTATCGGTGATAGGTTCTATGACCAGATTATCTTGAACTGGTTCAACAATGAGCCTCGTTGCGAATTTATCGTCTACAGCAGCCTGTTTGTCATCGCCGTATTCTTTGGTTCCATCTTGATTGACAAGATTAGGATATTGATATGGAATCTACTGACCAAGCTATGGTCAAAGCTTCCATTATCTCACTAAGTTGTTTATTCGTTTCTAACATAATATGAAAAGAATCATGCTCGTATTCGGGACGCGTCCCGAAGCCATAAAAATGGCCCCTCTGGTCAAGGCATTTCAGTCGCGCAAAGATGTCTTTGAGACCATCGTTTGCGTCACGGCTCAACACCGCGAGATGCTTGACCAAGTGCTAGAAATCTTTGACATCAAGCCAGAGTATGACTTGAACATCATGCAGCAGGGGCAAGATTTGTATGATGTGACGTCTCGGGTGTTGTTGGGCATGCGTGATGTGCTCAATCAGGTAAAGCCCGATGTCGTGCTTGTGCATGGTGATACGTCCACCAGTACAGCCACTGCACTGGCCGCATTCTACCAGCAGATTCCTGTGGGCCATGTCGAGGCCGGTCTGCGCACCCACAACATCTACAGTCCATGGCCTGAGGAGATGAATCGCCAGATTACTGGCCGCATCGCAACCTATGACTTTGCCCCCACCCCTCTGAGCCGTCAGAACCTGCTCGATGAGCACACGCCCGATGATCGCATTGTCGTTACTGGCAACACGGTAATCGACGCACTTCACTGGGTTGTGGATATCATCAAAAACAACACACAACTGGGCGATGAATTGTCCGAGCGCATCCGTGCCTTTGGCTATGATGTGTCGCGTCTTGAGCAAAGCCGCCGCTTGGTGCTCATCACCGGTCACCGCCGTGAGAATTTTGGCGGTGGATTTGAGAATATATGCCGCGCCATCAAGACACTGGCCGAGCGTTTCCCCGATGTTGACTTCGTTTACCCGATGCACCTGAACCCCAATGTGCGCAAGCCCATCCATGCGTTGTTTGGCGATGACCTGGCTCGTGGCAAGGGCAACCTGTTCTTCATCAATCCGCTTGAATACTTGTCGTTTGTCTACCTAATGGAAAAATCAACCATCGTGTTGACCGACAGTGGCGGCATTCAGGAGGAGGCGCCTGGCTTGGGTAAGCCCGTGCTGGTGATGCGCGACACAACCGAGCGTCCCGAGGCAGTAGAGGCCGGCACGGTTAAGTTAGTAGGTGCAAACTATGATGCCATCGTTGACAACATGACCTTGCTGTTGACCGACACTTCGGCTTACGATGCGATGAGCCATGCGGTAAATCCCTATGGTGACGGCAAAGCCTGCGGCCGCATCGTCGAGCATCTTATCACTCATTGATCATAAAGAACTAAAAAATAAAGACATTATGAAAGGGAAAATATTAGTCACTGGTGGAACTGGCTTTATCGGTTCGCACACCACTGTTGAGTTGCAGAACGCTGGCTATGAGGTTGTCATCATCGACAATCTGAGCAACAGCAACCGCGAGGTACTTGATGGCATCGAGCATATTACAGGCATACGCCCTGTGTTTGTCGAGGGCGACTGCACCGACATCGACACGCTACATCGCCTGTTCCAGGAGAACCCCGGCATCCAAGGCATCATCAATTTCGCGGCCTACAAGGCTGTTGGCGAGTCGGTACAGAAACCCATCATGTACTACCGCAACAACTTGAACATCTTGCTCAACCTCTTAGACTTGATGCCCACCTATGGTGTCAAGGGCTTTGTGTTCTCATCGTCGTGCACCGTCTATGGCGAGCCCGACCAGAACCCCATCACCGAGGCTGCTCCGACCAAGAAGGCCACTTCGCCCTATGGAGCCACCAAACAGATGTGCGAGGACATCATCGCTGATGTCATCAAGAGCGGCAGCCCCATCAAGGCCATCTTGTTGCGTTACTTCAATCCCATCGGCGCACATCCCAGTGCCGAGATTGGCGAGCTACCTAATGGTGTGCCCCAAAACCTGGTGCCCTATTTGACTCAGACCGCCATTGGAATTCGTCCGTTGCTCAGTGTGTTTGGTGACGACTATGACACGCCCGATGGCTCTTGCATCCGCGACTTTATCAATGTGGTCGACCTGGCCAAGGCGCATGTGCGGGCACTGGACCGCATGCTTAACGACGAGAGCGACGATGCCCTCGAGGTGTTCAACATCGGAACAGGCAATGGACTGTCGGTGCTTCAGCTCATCGATGCCTTTGAGCGTGCCACGGGTGTCAAGGTTCCGCACAAGATTGTGGGTCGCCGCGAGGGTGACATCGAGAAAATTTGGGCCGATCCCAAGCGCGCCAACGATGTGCTTGGTTGGAAAGCCGAAGCCAGTGTTGACGACACGATGCTTAGTGCCTGGAACTGGCAGAAGCGGCTGCGCGAACGCGGCATCATGTAGGATTCTTGTTCCTGACAACACAAAAAACGCTGGCATCACATTTGATACCAGCGTTTTTGTTTCTCGGCTATGCGCCTGTGGCTTAAGCCTCGGCGGGAGCCTCGGTAGCTTCGGCTGCGGGAGCCTCCTCGGCGGGAGCCTCGGCAGCAGCAGCCTCGGCAGCCTTAGCGGCCTGCTCAGCAGCCTTAGCTGCAGCAATCTCGGCACGCTTCTTGGCTACGGCCTCGGCCTTTGCCTCGTTCTTCTTGGTCTCTTCCTCCAGGGCCTTCTTGGCTGCAGCCTTCTTACCCTCGCGCTCCTGGTTCTTCACTGCCTCGAGCTTGGCATCCTTCTCGGCCTTCCAAGCGTCGAAACGGCGCTGAGCCTCGGCCTCGTCAAATGCGCCCTTCTTGACACCACCTTGCAGGTGCTTCATGAGCATGACGCCTTCGCGGCTTAGGATGTTACGAACTGTGTCGGTAGGTTGTGCGCCGACGTTCACCCAATAGAGTGCGCGCTCGAAATTTAAACTTATTGTAGCAGGATTAGTGTTGGGGTTATAAGAACCAATCCTTTCAATAAATCTACCATCTCGTGGTGCCCTGCTATCGGCGATGACAATGGGATAGAACGCATAGTCCTTGTGACCGTGGCGTTGCAATCTGATTTTTACTGCCATTTTAGATAATGAGTTTAAATTTGTTAGTAAAAAGTGGAGAAATCTTGTGCAAACGAGTGCAGCCGCAACTCTCCGTTAAAAAAAGTGACCATGCGGTCACTTTTAGTTGTCCTGGTAGGATTCGAACCCACGCAAACGGAACCAGAATCCGGTGTGCTACCGTTACACCACAGGACAATTCCCAAAATGAGTGCAAACCAAATGAACTAAAGCATGCTTAATTGCCTTGTTTTATCGAAATGCGCTGCAAAGGTACTGCTATTTTTTGAACCGGCAAGGGTTTGAGGCGTTTTTTTTCAAAAAAAGTTGATTTTTTCGTGAATTTTGCCGATTTTCGCCCCTCATAAGGCGTTTCAAGGCAAAAATCAAGCCTCCGAAGTCGCCGCCTCACCAGGCAAGTCACTCGCGATTGCTTCACGGCTTTGAGCCATCAGCCGCACGATGTCGTGCCCCTCGGGACTGGGATGAATGGGCTCATGCAGCTTGAGCACAATCTTGCCCGGCGTGACATTGAATGTGGTGCGCGGCATGACGCGGTAACTGCCATCGATGGTGATGGGCACCACTGGCAGGTTGAACTCGACCGCCAACTTATATGCTCCGGGCTTAAACGGCCCCATCTTGCCCGTTTCGGTGCGGCGCCCCTCGGGGAAGACCACAAGCGAAACGCCATTGCTCAGTTTCCGCTCGGCATCGGCCATGGTTTTTTTCAACCCTTCGGCCGAGTGCGTGTCAACCATGATGTGACCAGCCCGGCGGCATGCGTATCCCACCAACGGGAAATTGCCCAGCCCCTTGCGCATCATCCACTTGAAGGGATGCCCCAGAAAACCATAGATCGAGAAGATGTCAAACGCCCCCTGATGATTGGCAACAAATACATAGCTTGTATTTCTATCGATAAGTTGTCGGCCTAGCACCTCGATACGGACAAAGAGCAACAGGCACCACAACCTAGACCACCACTTAGCCGGATAATACCCCCACCAATCGCTGTTGATATAGGAGCCAATAATGGTGACAATGGCGGTAATGATTGTGGCAACCAACAAGATGGGCGCCGCGATGCACCATTGATATATTCTGAAGAGGTATTTCATGAGAAATCGAATTTGTGGTTTTCAGACTGCAAAGTTAATGATAATTCCACATTACCGCAACAAATAAAACGTGAAACAATCACACAGATCTATATTTTAAGCTGACAAATACCATAGTTATAGTGATGACATTTCACTCTGTAGCCATCCCTAACGACTCAATCAAATCATCAAGCGTGTTTTGCGCGACTGATTTCCCTCCAGGAGGCAAGAGGTGCCGTTGATAAAATGCCATGCGCTGCGGTAGCATCGGGTCATCGCCACCTAAGACCACATTGTCGACAAAGTCCAGAATCTCACTCTCTTCCTTGCCGATGTAGAGCTGTGCGAATGCTTCGCGAGACAGGTCGGTCTGGCCCGTGAGGAAGTGATTGATGTCACGCGAGATAAACATGACGGGCTTGTGGGTATAGAGGTACTCGATGACAAACGAACCGCTGTCATGAATCATGGCATCACTGGTCATAAACAGGTCGATATAGTTGCCAAGCTCTAATTGAGTGTTTTCCATATCGGCCCACAGCTGATAGAAGTCGTCGGTCCGCTGCCTTCCCCAGTCGGGGTGGTTGTACAGCTCGGTGAGCAATCGAGGATGCGGCTTGAAGGCAATCTGGACAAACTCCTGATAACGTTGTGCCAAATCGAGCATGAAATGCGCAACCCACAGGAAATTGCCCCGTGGCAGCTGCCCGAACTTGTCGTCAAACGAGAAGTGTGGCGCCCAGATGATGCGTTTGCGCGGGCGGCCATCGGACATCGGCTTCCATGGATCGGTGCCATCCCAATATGTGAAGTCATCGCCGTTAGGATGCCCCACGACGCGCACATTGCGCCCCTTATTCCACGCAGTGACCTCGGCTTCATGACGAATTTCCTCGTTGGGATAATAGAGCCTCCATGCCAAGTTATGGAAATGAAAATCATAGGAAAACTTGCCCTTCCCTGTCATGAACGCATAGGGATAATAGCACAGCAATCGATCATAAAAATTAATACAATCATGTTGTGAAACAAGTAATCGTTCATAAGGCTGCGGATAAAAAATTATGTCTGGATCAATCTTATTTTTGATATCAAAAGGCTCTGTTTGGCCTGTGATATCAAAATCAACATATGAGATATTGTTCTCATCAAAAAACTTGCGTAGCCCTACGACATCTTGTCGCTGTTGTTCCTTATCATAATCAATGCTAGGCGATATAACAATTGTCACTTCAAATCGGCCATCCCTTCGCAATAATTCATACAAATGTTGATACTTCCAGATAGGAACGCTCATTGCCAGAAACACCACTCTTACTTTACCACGCTGCCTGACCAAATCGACACGACGTTGCTGAACACGCCCAACATTTCTATATTGCCAAACATGCAGATACACAAATCGACATCCTTTTCTAAATGTTTCAATTAGTTTCTTCGTAATTTGCAAAATTACTGAAAATAACTCCATGCGACACTATTTTCACTAAAAAGTTTTGTTTAATGAGCAAAAAGAGCTAACTTTGCAAGTTAATAAAATTGAATATAATGATTATTGGATATACAACTGGGGTCTATGATTTGTTTCACGTGGGCCATTTGAACTTACTAAAGAATGCCAAAGGTATGTGCGACAAGCTAATTGTCGGCGTTACGGTCGATGAGCTGGTTAGCTATAAAGGAAAACAAGCAATGATTCCCTTTGAAGATAGAATTGAAATTGTACGCAGCATCAAATATGTTGATGCTGCCGTGCCACAATATGACATGGACAAACTTGCCGCTTGCAAAAAACTGGGCGCGCAAATCTTATTCGTTGGTGATGATTGGTATGGCACTGACAAATGGCTTGAATATGAAAGAGAGTTTGCCGATGCAGGTATAAAAATTGTGTATTTCCCCTACACAAAAGGTATTTCATCTACTTGCATCAACGAAGCATTGCATTCAATACGTGGTCATAGTTTAGAAGATCTTAAATAATTAGTATATGGTTAAAAAAGATTTTTGCCTAAGTTCATACTTGGCATATCGTTTCATCTATAAAGAAGGTGTTGAGTTTGCTGAAAACATGACCCACCACAACTATACCCCCATTGCAGATGAATTCCGCGTTCCAGTAAGCAATGCTTGTGAAATGGATACGGACATCTCA
>JAEEVE010000057.1 GCA_016290765.1 Muribaculaceae bacterium | reverse complement strand
TACGGGTTTCATACGTGCCCGCGATGGCAAGGGCGACTTCCTCACCCCGTTTGACCCGTTCATCGAGCGCCACCAGCGCGACGAGTACTGTGAGGGAAACGCATGGCAGTATGCTTGGCTAGTGCCTCACGACATCGAGGGCCTCATGGCGCTGCATGGCTCGCGCGAACGCCTGATAACCCGACTAGACTCGCTCTTCATCGCCACAGGTGACCTCGGCCCCGATGCCACGCCCGACATGACGGGACTCATCGGGCAGTATGTCCACGGCAATGAACCCAGCCACCACATCATCTACTTCTACACCATGCTGGGATTGCCTTGGAAAACTGCCGATCGAGTGCGGCAAGTGTTGAACACGCTCTACGACGATACCCCTGACGGCTTGTGCGGTAACGAGGACGTGGGGCAGATGTCGGCATGGTACATCCTCTCGGCGCTGGGCATCTATCAGGTTGAGCCTGCTGGTGGGCGATATTACTTCGGTAGCCCCATCATCGACGGTGCCACCCTGCGTGTTGCCGATGGCACCTTCAAGATTACGGTAAAGAACAACAGCGATCGCAATCGTTACATCCAGTCAATTCGACTCAACGGCAAGCGCCATCGCAAGCCCTACATCGACTACGCCGATATCGCCCGTGGCGGCACCCTCCAGATCACCATGGGCAGCAAACCCACCCGCTGGTGGTAATCAAGAATGGCAGAATCTTGATCAGGAATTAGAGAATTTTAGAATTTGTTCGTTGTTTAAAATCAATGCTTGATGGGGGTGTAGCCCATGCGGTAATGCATCGTGCAGCCATCAGCAAGTTGCTGGTAATTGATCCAACTGCTGTCGTAGGATTCTCCATTGATGCTGAGCGACTGCACATAGCACCCGTTGCCATTGGCTTGGATGCATGTGCGGTTGCCATTGGGCAAATGTAGCGTCACATCATGGAACAGCGGAGAACCCAGCGTGTACTGGCCCGAGCCGGGGCATAGTGGATAGAACCCAAGTGCCGAGAAAACATACCATGCCGAGGTTTGTCCATTGTCCTCATCACCGCAATAACCATCGGGTGTAGCTTGGTACAGCCGGCGCATTACTTCATGCACCCAGTATTGTGTCTTCCATGGTTGACCAGCGTAGTCATACAGGTAAATCATGTGCTGGATGGGCTGGTTGCCGTGGGCGTAGTTCCCCATGCCCATAATCTGCATCTCGCGTATCTCGTGGATGACTGTGCCGCCATAGTAACTGGCATCGAAATCGGGTGGCAAGGCAAATACCGAGTCGAGCATGGCGCAGAAGGCTTCGTCACCACCCATCAAGTCAATCAGCCCACGCGGGTCGTGAAAAACACTCCAGGTGTAGTGCCAGGCGTTGCCCTCGGTGAAGTCTCCGCCCCATTTGAGCGGGTTGAACGGGGTTTGCCACGTGCCGTCGGCCTTACGGCCGCGCATCAGTCGTGTCGTTGGGTCAAACAGATTGTTGTAGTTCTGAGCACGTCGGGCATAGGGGTCACATTCGCTGTCAGGTCGTCCAAGTTTGTTTCCCACCATCCAGATGCACCAGTCGTCGTAGGCATATTCCAGCGTGCGGGCTGCGCTCTCGTTGATGCCAACATCACATGGTACATAGCCCATACTGTCATAGTACTGCCATCCCAGGCGACCCGTCGAATGAATCGTGGGATGCACGGCATGAGCCCCATGGGTCAGTGCCTCCCACAATGTGGCGGCATCCTCGGCACTGACTGGGATGTCGTTGATAATGGCGTCGGCCACCACCGCTGCCGAGTTGTTGCCCACCATGCAGTTGCGGTGCCCGGGACTGGCCCACTCGGGCAAGAACCCGCTCTCGCGGTAGACGTTGGCAAGTCCAGCAAGCATCTTCTGACTCTCGTCGGGATAGACAAGATTCAGCAGTGGGAACAGGCTGCGGAACGTGTCCCAGAAGCCTGTGTCGGTGAACAGATAGCCTGGTCTCACTTCGCCGTTGTAGGGACTGTAATGAACCACTTGCCCTTGTGCGTCAATCTCATAGAACGCACGCGGAAACAGCAGGGCGCGGTACAGGCAGGAATAAAACGTGCGCAGGTTGTCGTTGTTATCGTCATCTACCTCGATGCGTCCCAGCAGGTCGTTCCAGCGCTCGCGCCCGGCAATCTTCACCTCCTCGAAGGTGCGGTCGCCCAATTCCTGCAGGTTACGCTGCGCCTGCTCTAGACTGATGAACGACGCGGCGATGCGGGCATGTACTTGACGCACTTCGTCAGCAAAGCCTACTATGGCACCAGCATGGTCCGATTGAGCGGAGAGGCGGTTGTCGACGAGGACACCGTCACTCACCGTCGCACAGTAGGTCAACGGCTGGTCAAACTCGATGACGAACCACATTTTGAACCCCTCGGGCACCCCGCCGCTATTGCGCGTAGAATAACCCGTGACGCGACGATGCGATGGGTCGATGGTCACCTGCGAACCCTTGTCAAACGGGTCTATAACGACATAGTGCCCCTCAGAATGTGGAAAGGCATACCGCATCATCGCGGCACGCTCGGTAGGAGTGACCTCGGCGGTCACGTCGTGGTCGGCAAGGTATACGCTATAGTAGTAGGGCCTCGCCTCCTCGGCTTTGTGCGAGAACCAGCTGGCACGTGCGTCCTGGTCAAACCGCGGTTCACCCGTTATAGGCATGATAGAGAGCTGCCCATAGTCATTGATCCAAGGACTGGGTTGGTGTGTCAGCTTGATGCCGCGCAGGTGGTGCGCCGTGTAGGTATAGGTCCATCCGTCGCCCATCTTGCCTGTCTGTGGAGTCCACGCGTTCATGCCCCACGGCATCGCCACGGCAGGGTAGGTGTTCCCCGCCGACAGCTCATAACTCGACATCGTCCCCATCAGTGGGTTTACATAGTCCACTGGGTCAACTGCCGATGCACACAAGTTGGCAAGGGCAAACAGTATGGTGAATAGTTTCTTACTCATTAATGCTTTCCGAACACTCGCTAATCTTAATCAGCCAGGGGGCACGCTCGCGCAGGATATAGTAGCGTTGGCATTCGCTGCCGCTTTGGCGAATGTAGAACTCCAGACAGTTGTCCCAAGTGTTATGCATGATAGCCATAATCTCGGGCTCGCAATACTCGCCATAGTCCGCAACCATCCACACGTGCATCGGCCTGCCATCCTCGGTACGATCGCCTTCAGGCGAAATCATCGCATAGTCGTCAAAGGCCGACTCCAGTTCGCCCTCTTTCACCACGATAATGCTTGCCAGGGCATTGTTGGCCTGCTGTTGGAAGACTACGAGCCACACACTCATCTCGCCCATGGATGCCAACCACTTGGTTGAGACAACCTTCCGGTTGTGATAGCGCTGGTTGATTTGCTCCCAGACGTAACTGTTGTCTTTGCGGCTGAGGCTGATTTCAGGCTCGCCGGCCAGCCAGCGGCTGTACTGCAATGGTTTGTGGGTCTCAAGGAACTTGTGGTTCACCACAATGGCTGTAATCTGCGGGTCGTTGTAGCCGCGGAACATCTTCTTGATCACGTTAGGGTCGGTGAGTTTGTATTCATAGTGCGTGCCATCCATGTCCTTCCATGTGCGGTTGTACTTGATGGGATTGACGTGCGGCTTGAAAATCATGCGGTCGCGCGTTGTGGCATCTTTCAACGCATGGTCACTGCAGGTGCGGAACACGTTCTGCGCCTGGATGGGCGTCGCCCACAGCGGATTGTAGCGGATCGTCATATCATCTGGGCTAATCCACTCGCCAAACTTGTAGATGGGCTGCCAGTCGATGCGGTCCTGCTTCACCGCCATGCCCATATAGGTGCCGATGACCTCGACACCACGACTGGTGTGCTTGTACACCAGTTGCAAGTCCTCGTCGCAGTTGCTCAGGCATAGGCAGTCATCCAAGATCTCACCGTCAACATTCGCCTTCAGAGCACAAAATTTCTCGGGCAAACTGCCTTGGTACATCTCGCTATACTCCTCCTGCATCTGTTGCAGGCAGTTGTAATAGATACGGCCAATGTAGGCAGTCTCCTCGTCAAAGAAGAACTGCCCGTCGATGACCGACGCTTGCACTTGCACTAGCGTTCCCAGCACCAGCAACATAGAAATCATTGTTTTTTTCATAATTCAATATTTTTATTGTTTTCTGTGGGCAAAGTTAGAAAATAATTGCCAAACTTGCAAGGAATTGCCCGCACAATGCAAAAAATGTCGTAACTTTGCACCGAAAAAGAAGATATATTTCAACTAAAAAAGTTGCTTAAACAAAACAAATATTACTACCTGTTGCTGGGAATTGTTGCCTTGGTGATGTTGGCGATGAACTGGTTGACTACACTCAAGGGCGACGAGTATGTCTATGCGCTGATTCCTGGTGACATTGTTCACCACTGCAACACCGTGAGTGACTATGTGCGCTCGATTCCTGCCTTCTATCAAGGCACAAACGGGCGTCTGGCCGACGCAACCGAGCGCTTGTTCGCCAGTTTGGTGGGCAAGCCCATGTTCAATGTGCTGAACATGCTGATGTTTGTCTTGTTTATCGAGGGCATTTTTACCTTGGCGGTGGGCCGACGCCGCAGTGTGTTGGCGTTGTCTATGGTGCTGGTGTGCGTCGCCTTTTTCTTCCCTTACCCTGGCGAGACACTGTTGTGGATGGCTGGTTCGTTCAACTACTTGTGGTCCGCGAGCATTTCGTTGTGGCTGGTGTGTTGGTTAAAATATTGCACGGCTCCTCAAGGTGTACACAGTAACTCCTTCTTAAGGGGGTTAGGGGGACTGCTATGCGGTTTGATTGCTGGGTGGTTCAACGAGAGTACGTCGCTGGGCGTATTGTTGGGGCTGTGTCTATATTTTGCGCTGAATCGTCGTGAGTTCACGAGTCTCCGCCGCAGGGTGTTGCTGGGCTATGTCGTGGGACTTGTCATCATCATGGCATCGCCGGCATTGTGGCTTCGCCTGTCGGGCGGCGCGTCGGTCAACACTAGTCTGAGTGTGTTGCAGATGGTAAGTCGCCGCATCCTGTCGCTAGGCTATATGTCGCTACGCTTCCTCACTCCTGCGATAGCCGTCATCGTCCTGTTTCATGTGTGGCATCGCCAAGGTGGCTTGCGCGCTATCGTACGCCGCACTGAACTCTGTCTGTTGTTAGGGACGATGTGCGCTGCCATATTGTTGGGTATGGTCATCGAGCGCCCTTATACTTGGCTCGTGACTGTGAGCATGGTGGTGTGTCTGCGAGCGTTCTGGCCCACGATGTCGCGTTGGACTGTAATGGTGCGTCGCGTTGTGACCGTGGCGTGCTTAGCCGCTTGCTGCGTGGGCAGCGGCATGGCGTTGCACAAGATGTGGATCTACCGTAATTACGACCAAAGCGTCCAGCAACAAATTGCCGATGGTCCTCGGCAATGCATCCTCAAGGCATCGCACGCTCCCATCTCGAGTCGCTGGATTCTGCCCGATGTGTATGACAACGACACCTATCACTGTGCTTACCGTACCATCTATAGTTGCTACTACGACAAGGACAATGTCCAATTCTTGCCGCCAACAATCTACGAACGCTATGTAGCCGGAACATTGCTGGAAGGAGCCGAGACCGCGCCCTTCACGAGCAGCGACCCATCGCTAGCCGACACTTTGTTGACCATCGACGGCGCACCCTACGCATTGGTGTCACTCAAGTCTGGCATCGAGGGTGGCAACGGCAATGGCAAAGTGTTCCGCACCGACATCGAAGAGTATTGGGGCTCCTCGACGAGCCAACGCCGCTACTGGCTAGGATCGCTCAAGGAATTTGTGCCGTGCAGGCCCTACTTCCTGGTCATAGACGGACACACCTATGAGGTGGTGGGATGTGAGGTGCCCGAGACAGTGACGCGCATCGAACTGAAGGTATATATCAGCGGTGAGTGGCGCCTGCTCACATTCACCCGAAACAACAACGCATCATGAACACACAATGGGATAAAATCATCATCGGCATCGACCCAGGCACGAATGTCATGGGCTACGGCCTGTTGGGCATCAAAGGCAAGCAGCCCAGTTTGATTGTCATGGGTGTCATCAAACTGAGCCGCATGGAAGATCACTATATGCGGCTACACCGCATCTACGAACGCGTGAAGACGCTCGTCGACCAGTACTTACCCGATGAGATGGCCATTGAGGCACCGTTTTATGGAAAAAACGTGCAGTCGATGCTGAAGTTGGGCCGCGCACAGGGTGTAGCAATGGCGGCGGCATTGAGCCACGAGGTTCCCATTACCGAGTATGAACCTCGCAAGATCAAGATGGCGATTACTGGCAATGGCGCTGCCAGCAAGGAGCAGGTGGCAGCGATGCTGCAACGTACGCTACATTTGAGCAATGAGCAAATGCCCGACTTGCTAGATGCCACCGACGCACTGGCGGCGGCATTGTGCCACTTCTACGAGAGTCAGAAGCCCATCCAGAGTCACGGAAGTGGGTCGTGGAAGGCCTTCATCGCCCAACACCCAGAACTAGTGATTAAAGGTCAATAGCACTCCTATTTCACTTTTCCGGCTAGCATGCCGCAGGCAGCCTGAATGTCCTCGCCACGGCTGCGACGGATGGTGCAGATGACACCATGTGAGTTGAGGTAATCGCGGAAGGCGGTCATGCGGTCATCGCTGCTGGTGCGCAACTTCTCTACCTCGGGAATCATGTGGTAACGGATGAGGTTGACACGCACATGCTCGTTGGGAATGATTTCGCGTAGGGCTTGGGCGTGCTTAATGTCATCGTTGAACCACTGCCACATGATGTACTCTATCGAGAGGCGACGCTGGTGGGCAAAGTCATACTTGCCGAGCATATCCAGGACCTCGTCAATGGGATAGACCTTCTCGATGGGCATCAATGACTGCCGCTCTTCGTGGATGGCGGTGTGCACACTCACGGCAACATGGACGCTGGTCTTTTCGACCAGTGTTTTTAGTTCGGTCTTCTTGCCCACAGTGCTCACAGTGACGCGCTTGGGGCTCCATGCCAATCCCCAAGGTTCGGTGAGGATGGCAATGACGCGCATCACCTCGTCGAGGTTGTCGAGCGGCTCGCCCATGCCCATAAACACGACATTAGTCAATTGTTGGCTCTGTGGCACACTCAGCACTTGGTTGATGATTTGGTTGCTGGTGAGGTTGCCGTGGAAGCCCTGGCGACCTGTCATGCAGAAGTAGCAGTTCATGCGGCAGCCCTTCTGCGACGAGATGCACAGGGTGTGGCGATCCTCCTCGGGGATATAGACAGTCTCGACGGCTTGGCCATCGCCCACGTCAAAGAGGTACTTGACCGTTCCGTCCTGGCTCTTTTGAGCCTGGGAGGGGAAACTCAAGCCCACGCAGTAGCGCTCGGCCAATTTCTCGCGGTTGGCCTTGGATATGTTCATCATCTCGCCAAAGGTGGTGACGCGCTTTTCATAAATCCATTGGCACAATTGTTTGGCGGTGAACAGGGGCATGCCCAGTTCCTTGACCACTTTGTACATGTCCTCCAGGGTCATTCCAGCCAGAGGTGTCTTTAATTCAGAACTCATAATTTATAATTCATAGTTTTTTTCTCTACCTCCTTGAGAAGGGGGTTGGGGGGAGGCCGATCAAACTCCTTCTTTCTCCCTGACCAGATACACCGGTCGGTTCTTAGTCTCGTTGAAGATGCGGGCTAGATATTCGCCGATGATGCCCAGCGACAACAACTGCACGCCACCCAGAAACAGCATCACAATAATCAGCGTCGGGAAACCCTGCACTGGGTCTCCGCCAAGAATGATGGTTTTGATGAGAACATAACACATGTAGAAAAATGCCACCAGCGATACAATCAAACCTATCACGGTTGAGATGCGCAACGGTGCCGTTGAGAACGACGTGATGCCGTCGACGGCAAGTGTGAGCAGGCGCATGAAGCCAAACGAGCTGTTGCCCTGGGCGCGCTCCTGTTGCTCATAGGTCACCTCGGTCTTCTTGTAGCCAATCCATACAAACAGGCCTTTAGTGTAACGCTCGTGTTCGCGCAGCAGCTTCAGTGCGTCAACACACTTGCGGTCCAGCAGGCGGAAGTCGCCTACATTGCGGAGCACGTCGTCGCGAGTGAAACGTTGAAGCAGTTTGTAGAACAGCTGCGACATCTGTCGACGTAGCCAGGGCTCACCTTTACGAGTCAGGCGTCGTGCATATACGTCTTCATAGCCTTCTTCCCATAGCTTGAGCATCTGCGGAATGATCTCGGGGGGTTGCTGCAGGTCGGCATCCATGATAATCACAGCGTCGCCCGTGGCAAAGTCCAGCCCAGCAAGCATCGCACGCTCTTTGCCGAAGTTGCGTGACAGGTCGATATAGCACACTTGTGAATCGCGGGAACGAAGCGAACGCATAATCTGGAGTGTGTTGTCACGGCTGCCGTCGTTTACCAGCAGGAACTCCCATGCATACTGCGGCAATTGCTCGCGAACCTCATTAAGACGCTCGTAAAGCAGAGGCAGCGAACGTTCCTCGTTGTAGCACGGGATGATAATGGTTATCTTTTTCATCGTGATCAATCTGTTTCAGTCTGCAAAGGTACGAATTTGTTCTCGGTTTATACGGATTTACCACACCTTTTTTGCCATATTATTTTTTATTTTTTTATCCGCGTACACGAGAAATGACCACATCAACCCAAAAAGACAGGCAAGAGAAGCGTGCCACTCGTGCAAGTGCCACTCACCGATAGCCGTACGGTGCGCAGCGGTGGCGATACCAACCGTTGACGCAAGGGTGCATTGAGTTGACCACATGCTTGCAACCGGCCCACCAAGAAGCCGTGACAACTGATGCCTCGTTCGCCTGTCACCTCAAGCATGAGTGTCCCATTGCCCATCACCTGCCACACGACCTCGCTGGGGGCGAGATGGGCTATGGGATGCGACTGCCAATAGACTCTTTGGGCGTTCAACGATTGCTCATGCGCCAAGTCCATTACTTGCCCTGATGCGGTTACAGCCAGTCCGTGCGTCGCGTCGTCATAGAGCTGCACGCATGCCATTGTACGATGGCTCACGCGGCCGCTAGGCATCAATGCCAGCAGAAGTCCATCGTCGTTCAGCGCCCATAGTTCACGATGCACGTCATCCCATGCCAACTGGCACATGCCGCAGTCGTGCCAAGCCACGGTTAGTTCACTCCCTCGCAGTCGGCACAGATTGCCATGCACATTGTTGAAGAAGAGGTCGCGGTCGCCCTCTACGGGTTGGCTGCCTACAGCGATGACCGCGCGGTTCAGCAAACGCGCCTCACCAAATACACCGCTGCTAGTGGTCTGCGGCAATGCATAGATACCCTCATCGGTGAACAGCACTATGGGGTATCGTCCAAAGCCGTTCGAATAGATGGCTCGGCTCAGCGGCATGATGGCACGCACCTTTGCGCCCGTTATTGCCTGTTGTCGTGCAGTGACCAGCGCATTGCCCACTGCACTCACGGCGAGCACCCCATCGCCATCGATGCAATAGAGACGGCCATTGCAAGTCATTGACGATACGGGTCGCAGCGGTGTCATTGCTGCGCTCACCTCGTCGGCTTGTGTGGCGCTCAGTCGGTCGGTTTGCTCTACCTCGCGTGTCACCACATAGCTGTTGTTACCCGATGGCGCCACCGCGTCGCTCACCCACTGCCGCTGTGCCAACGCTGCCAGGTCGCTGGTGGTGGCGATGACGTGCCACCCCATCTGTGCCAGTCGGTTAGTAAGTGTCCCCTCGCCGATGGCAGGCAGTCCGAACTCCAATCGTGGACGCCGCACGTTGCCACCGATGCCGATACAGCGGTATTGGGCGTTGCCGCTAGCATTGACAGGTGCAAGGCAGGAAGTTGCAAGAATGTCGACTGCCTTGATAAGTGGAGCCCATTCATCGGCGATACCATCGGTCACAGTGATGCCCACGCGATATCGATGGCGAGTGAGCGACGTAGCGGGAATGCCTGTCACTGCTGTTCCGTCAAGATTGCAATCGGTAGTGATGTGCTGCGAGTCGGCTAGAGTGTCACAGCCCAGGGTCACGGGCTCGCTCAGCCACATGTAGGTGTCATCTATCAGTCGCAAGCCCACTCGCACACGCAACAGCCCGGCATAAGCACCTGCCGAGTCGACATTCATCTGTATTTCGTTCCAGGCACGCCGCAGTTGGTTGCTCAAACTTGCCACATCGCTGCCCGAGAGCGTCGCGGGCCAGTTGGCATACGTTTCGTTGAAGGTTATCGCATCCAATCCCGCACTGACAATTGAGTTCTCGAGGGCACTCAAAGTTATATGTGGACAGGCATCCTCGATATGCACTTCGGTATAGCCATTATTGTTGGGATGCAACCACACGAAGCCACTTGTTGTGATGATAACCACCAGTGGCCCAATGCGGTGCGCTCCCACCAGTTCGCCATTGAGCGTGGTAATGACCTGCCCTTCGCACAAGACTTGCTGTCCGCTCACCGTGATATGGCGATTGCCGTCAACTAGCAGAAGTCGATGTCCGGTTGGGATAGTTCCGATGGGCAACGGACTGCCCACCACATGCAATGCATCATCGCATTCACGAACATTCACGGCACTGCTGGCCTCACCAGCAGCCGCGCACTCAGCCACGCAGGGTTGTACAGCCCCACGGGGTACAATCGAAATACTTTGTTTCTTGTTTCTCATGGTTAATAGTTTTTGAGGATGGTTAGTTTCTCAAGTTCACTGATGGCAGGGTGAGGCATAGGCAATTCGTGTAGCACTTGCAAAGCAATGGCGCGCGTCATCAAGATGTCGTCGTGGTGCCCGGCCATTGCTTCAAAACTGCCCTTGCGCGTCAACTCATAGGTACTCATCTCGTCGATGGCGGCATGGCAACGCTCAATGTATTGCCGCTCGCGCACAGCCGCAATGAGTGTGTAGATGGCTTGTCGCTTGGTCTGTCGGTTGGTATGGAATCCATACTTCCGTTGTCCCTTGCGGTCGCGAGATCGGTAGTAAAGGTTGCCGTAACGCTGCCCGATGGTGTTGAGGATATACTGTCCACCGTCGCCCTCGGTATATTCGGTTTCGAGCGTGTTGCTCTCGATCACCAGCAGGGCGTTATGGTAGTACTGTGCCAGGTGCACCGCCTTCCATGCCAGCAGATCGTGATCTAGGTGCCCGCGCCATTGCGCCACCACTTCGGGCGGATGCTCGCGCAGGTCATGCAGGTCAAGCACAGCCATCACGCTCCAGTCGGCCTTGTCGCTGCGCCCGCCCACATCCACTGCCACCAGATATCGCAGCGCGAGGCCGTTGTCCTCGGGCGGACGCCACACCTGCAACGGCCCATGTGGCGACTCCACCACATGGGCGCCGCCGGGACCGAGCCAGTTGCCCTCTATGTCGCCCGTCATCAGCGGAGCCCGGCACGACTGCCTGAGCACATCTAGTTGCCCAAGGTCAAACACGCAGTTGCTCGTGTTGGCAAACGCCTCGATGTCGTTACTTGGGAACTCCTCCATCATCTGCGTGTGTGTCGTGTACTCCTTGCGTTTGCTATGATACCATGCAAGCATCTCCAGTGTACAGCCCGCCTCCCACAACTGCCGCTCATACTCGTCGAGACTTGCCCACAATGCCGCCGGGTTGCGCACTGGTTGGCGGTACAGTTCAATCTCGTACCACGGAACAAACACAGCGGTCTTGTCGCTGTGTCCCGACTGTGCACGCAGCCACTCGGTGTGGAAGAAGTTTCCCACTCCGTTAGCTGTCGACTCCAGTACTATGATGGTGCCGCATTCGGGTAGAACAGTGCCCAGCACCGAACGCATCACGTCCTCGGGGTCGTGCATCGCGCTACTTGCCCAGAACGCCACCTCGGTCAGGTGGGCCATCGCCAGGTTGAACCCACGCACGGCATCCTCGCTGCGCGACGAGCTGCAGATGATAAGACAGTCGCGACCACTCAACTGTTGCACGTCACGACTGCCCTCATAGTTGGCAAACTTCAGTGGTTCGACTTGGCCGTTACGCATGTCATCGGGATAGTTGCGCAACAACAGGCGGTACATTTGTTTGATGGCCCGCGATGTGTTGTGCTTATGGCCGCAGATGAGACTGTTCCAGCCCGTGCGCAGTACCAGTTGGAACCATGCCATATACATCTGCACCAGCGTTGAACCGCCCCATTGCCTTGCCTTGAGTAGCACTACCCTTACCGGTTTGCCGGCACGACGTTGACCTTCCATCACACCCAACAGACGCCGCTGAGGAGCGTTCAGGCGGAACCGGATGTTCTGGCCAGTAAGTTTATCCTTGATGGTGGCGCACGTCGCAGCCCAGTACTCAAAGTCATAGCGCACCCTCACTCGCCGCCGCTCCAGTTGCGGCAGGGTAGGGTAGTCGGGTCGTTCCTGCAGCAATTCACTTGGCAGCCACTCTTCGCCTACCAGTGTCCTGATGCCGCATCCACCCAGTCCTGTCAGCGGGTCATACGCGACTTGCAACGCCTCATTCCGACGCGTGTTTTCAGCTATGATATCAGGCATGTTCCCCATGGTACACTTTTTTCGGCAAAGGTACCATAGCTATTCATCACAAAACAACCCTAAACGAAAGGAAATAAGAGCATCTTGCTCTATTGCTCTTCTTATGCTTCTAGCCTTTTACATATCGTGCCAGAATCTCTAGAGGGTGCACGGCATGGAAACCGGTGCCGTCAAGGATTTGCTGGCGGCAAGAGGTGCCGGGCGCCGCAATGAAGGTCGGGGTGTCGTCGGTCTGTGCCATCGCCTTCCTCACGGCAGGGAATAGCACCTGCTCGCCAATCGCGAGCGACGTGCAGTAGTGCTCTTTCTCATAGCCGAATGACCCCGCCATGCCGCAGCAACCGCTGGGGATAACGTGGACCTTGGCGCCCGAAAGTAGTCCCAGTGCCTGCACCGTCTTGTCGATGCCCACCAGCGCCTTCTGGTGGCAATGTCCATGAAGCCAGATTTCCATCTCGTCATCACTGAAGTCGGCTGAGCTGATGCGGCCCGCCTCCATCTCGCGTACAAGAAATTCGTCGTAGAGAAGACAGTGTTGCGCCATGGCCAGGGCATCATGACGGTCGGCAGGTGCCACTAGGTCGGGATATTCGTCGCGGAATGTCAGAATACAAGATGGTTCAATGCCCACTAGCGGGTGTTGGCCGTCGATGAGGTCATGCAGCAATGCATAGTTCTTGCGGGCATGCTTCTGAGCCAAACGCAGACAGCCCTTAGAGATGGCTGCGCGCCCGCTCTCGACATGGCGAGGTACTTCTACCTCGTAGCCCAATGCCGACAACAAACGGGCAAATGCCATGCCTAATTCAGGCTCTTGGTGGTCGGTAAACTCGTCGGCCAACAGGTACACCTTGCCCTTGCTGCCGGGTGTGCTCTGCTTGGTCTCGTCCGCCACCAATTGTCGCATCGACCGACGGCTCAGCAATGGTATCGTGCGCTGCGGAGCAAAGCCCACCAACCGCTTTACCAGCGCTGCGGTGGGGCGCCATCCTGCCACTAAATTATATAGGGGTGCCATGGAGGCTCCCAGTGACTCGATTTGTGCCATCCGTGCCACCAGCCACGTGCGGCGTGGCGTGCCATGAC
>JAEEVE010000056.1 GCA_016290765.1 Muribaculaceae bacterium | reverse complement strand
CTCATCTTTGGCTGAGTCGCGAGGCGAAAGTGGTGCAAAGTTACGGCGAATTCCTGACACGGCAAAATTTCTGGCCGATTTTTAACAATCTTTCAGGTTTGAGCCTGGCCGGACCTCCGCCCGGACGCGCCGTTTCCCGTTTGCGGGTGCAAAGGTACGGCGACTTTTCCACATCCACCAAATTTTTCGGCCACTTTTTTAAGAAAAAACCTACTTTTTTCGGCTTTTTCGGCCTACACCTTATTATATATAATAAAAACGCGACAGGACGGCACGAAAAAAGCCTGGCGGAAGCCAGGCTGAGGGCTAGAAACAGTGTACGATGCACACAAAATGAGTCCTTGTTATAAGTTAAAACAACGATAACTGTCTGGGGTCGGCACTATAAACGGGCTCAGGTTGGGGTTCTGGTTCTGGCTGGACGACGACAGGTTTGTCGGGCACTGCCGGCACAAGCCAGTCGATGTCGTCCAAGTCTTGCTCGATTGCAGTAAAGGGGTTAAGCGACACGTAAGTGGTTTCGACACTCTGCTCGCCCGGCTCCACCTTAGATGGGAGGCTTTGCTCCTGCTCTATGGGCACCTCTTCAGACTGATAGACTGGGGTCTGTTGATGCTGTTGCTCCAACTCATTGCGCAATTGCTCCACTTCTTCGCGCAATTGCTCGCTTTGCGCATTGGCGACGGTGAGTGAGGCGAGTGCCTCGGCAAGTTCACCCTCCTTTGCTTTAATGACATCCTGCGACTTTTCAGCCTCGGTCTTGAGTCTAGCCATCTGATGTTCCAACTGCTCACGTTCGGCACGATGTCGCTCGACGACGGTCGCCGCTGATGCCAGCTGAGCTTTCAGAGCATCAATATGGTTTGCCACATCAATGTCACGGCGCTTGTGCTTTTCGGCCGTATCCTTGGCCAGGGTGTTGAGTTGATCTATAGTTTTACGCAGTGCAGCGTTTTCTCGCTCAGCCTCCTCAAACTTGGGTCGATAATTTTCATCGCCGCTCAGTTGCTCGACTTGTGTCCTGAGCTTTGCAATCTCGGCATTCTTTTTCTCCTTGAACTGCTCAACCTCCTCAAGTTTCTGTTGCACTTGCTCGGCAATCTGCAAGTTTGCATTCGCTTCTTGGAGTTCCTCCTCAAGTTGCTTGATGCGCTCGCTCTGTTGCCGAACTTGCTCTTGTGCCGTTGTAAGCTCATTTGCCTCGGCCTCTATTTTCGCTTTTGCCTGGTTCAGTTGGTCCTCCAGCCGTGTGACAGCCTCGGCTTGCTGCTGAGCTTGGTCTAGTTGTTTCTTGAGCTGTGAAATTTGCTGATCTTTCTCCGCAAGGTCTTCGTGGTGCTGCTCCATCATCTTCTCAATGGCGTTGGTGGTGTCTGTTCCCCCATCCCCGCCTGCTTTGACCTGCATGACGCGAATCTTATTGAGCAGTCCTTTCTTGTCATTTTCGAGCGTGGTAACCTTGATTTGAAGTTCCTCAATTTTCTCTGAGAGTGAATTCGCTCGGTTCAGCGCAGCGCGCCGTTGAGTCTCGCTATGCTGGAGTCGCTGTCTAAGGTCGGCGTCATCGCCTCCTGCCACGACAGCTGCTGGCGCTTCGGTGCCGGGTTGTTTCGATGACTTCTGCATGTTTCGCATCATCGATAGCAACTGCTGCATTTGCGCCTTGAGGGCAGCCACATCGGCCTCGGTTGCTGCAGGCTGTGTCGGAGTGGGTTGTTCCGACTCCCGTATTGGCATATTATTGTTATCGCGCCTGAATGGGTTTACGTAAGGTGTATTGCGCGAGTCAACACGCAACTCGTCGTCATATCCACTACCGTCATCTGGAAACCCGAAGGCACGTTTCAGTTTGCTGAAAAAATCCATATCCTACTCGGTTTTGACGATTGAATTTGTCAGAAAGTGTAAAGGTACGACTATTTTTTGGAACTATGACAAAAAAGTGACATTTTTTTCGATTTTTGCCGAAAAAAGTAGCCAAGATGTGGTAATCCTGGCTACTTTACTTATGTCATCGCCCACCTTTTTGGAGGAGCAAAGAAGCGAATTGCTTTACTTCTTGGTGCGACGAGTGGTGGCGCGACGCTTAGGCTTAGATGCGTTGGCCTCATCGGCGATGATGGCGCGGCACTCATCGAGAGTGAGCGCTGCAGCATCGAGCTTGCGTGGAATCTTATAGTTCTGCTTCTGGTAACTAATATAAGGGCCAAATCGTCCATTGAGCACCTGCAGTTCGGGTTCCTCGTCAAATGTCTTAATGATTTTCTGCACCTCGGCCTCACGTTTCGCCATGATCAATTGTACAGCTTGCTCCAGCGTCACCTCTTGTGGGGTGAGATCCTTGGGTATAGAAGCGTACTCCTTTCCGTGCTTGACATAGGGTCCAAACTTGCCCACCGCCACAGTCACTTCCTCATCCTCGAAGGCGCCAAGTGCGCGCGGCAACTCGAACAACTTCAGCGCCTGTTCCAGCGTAATAGTCGAGAGACTCTGGTCTTTGAGTAACGATGCGAAACGTGGCTTTTCCTTGTCGTCACTGCTACCCAACTGCACCACAGGCCCGTAACGGCCAATTTTCACAGAAACTGGCTTACCCGTCTTGGGATCCTCACCAAGCATGCGCTCTCCCACCTTGTGTTCAAGTCGCAATGACGACACCATCTCAATGTTAGGATGGAACGCGGCATAGAAGTGCTCGATGTCATCGTTCCAACGCTCCTTGCCTTCGGCAATGTCGTCGAAGTTCTCCTCAACACGCGCGGTAAAGTTATAGTCCAAGATGTTGGGGAAATACCGGATGAGGAAGTCGTTGACAATCATACCCGTATCAGTGGGCACAAGTTTACCTTTCTCACTGCCCACAAGTTCGTTTTTAGTCTTCGATGTGATGCGGTCGTCCTTGAGTGTAATAACCTCAAACTCTCGTTTTTCGCCCTTGCTCTCACCCTTGGCGACATACTCTCGCTGCTGAATGGTCGAAATAGTGGGCGCATAGGTCGAGGGTCGTCCAATGCCCAATTCTTCCAGTTTGCGCACAAGCGACGCCTCGCTATAGCGCAGAGGTTGCTGTGTGAATCTCTGCGTTGCTACCATCTCCTGCATGTCCAGGTCCATGCCCTTGATCATAGCAGGCAGGGTGTTCAGGTCATCGGGTGCCGCCTGTTCATCGTCGGTTGACTCGAAGTACACCTTAAGGAATCCATCAAACTTCACAACCTCGCCCGTTGCCTGGAAGAGTTCGTCGCGGTTACTCACTGCAATGTCAACTGTGGTACGTTCTAGTTCGGCATCGGCCATCTGTGAAGCGATGGTTCTTTTCCAAATGAGGTTGTACAGTTTCTTTTCCTGTGCGGTGCCAGTAATCTCGTGGTTACTGATATAGGTTGGGCGGATGGCCTCATGCGCCTCTTGTGCCCCCTTGGCTGTAGTGTGATACTTGCGCACGCGGAGGTACTGGTCACCAATACTTTCCTTAATCTCCTGACTAATCGTGTTGATGGCCAGCGTGCTCAGGTTAACCGAGTCGGTACGCATGTAAGTGATGTGACCGGCCTCGTAGAGAGCCTGCGCCACGCACATGGTCTGACTGACCGACATGCCCAACTTGCGTGCGGCCTCCTGCTGCAGTGTGGATGTAGTAAACGGAGGCGCTGGTGTTTTCTTGACGGGTTTTACAGTGACATCAGCAACCTCAAAGTCGGCATCTTGACTCATCTCCAGAAACTTCAGTGCCTCGCCTCGCTTTGCCAGGCGGGTGTTGAGTTCGGCCGTAAACACCTCGCTCTTATCCAGGTCCTGAGGCTTAAACTGCGCAGTAATGCGATAATAGGGCTCACTCTTAAAGTTCTTGATTTCATTCTCACGCTCAGCAATGAGTCGGACGGCTACGCTCTGTACGCGACCCGCCGACAGACTAGGCTTAATTTTCTTCCACAGCACTGGCGAAAGCTCGAAACCCACAATGCGATCTAGCACTCGTCGCGCCTGCTGAGCGTCGACGAGGTTACGGTCGATATTCCTCGGCTCCTCGATAGCCCGCAGAATAGCAGGCTTTGTGATTTCGTGAAACACGATTCTCTTGGTCTTCTCTGGCTTGAGCTCAAGCACTTCATAAAGGTGCCACGCAATGGCTTCTCCCTCGCGGTCTTCATCGCTTGCCAGCCACACCATATCGGCTTCCTTGGCTGCCTTGCGCAACTTCTTGACAAGTTCCTGCTTATCCTCGGGTATTTCGTAGAGCGGCATAAAGCCATTCTCGATGTCAATACTGAAGTCTTTTTTGTGTAAATCACGGATGTGCCCATAGCTGGACATGACCTGATAGTCACTGCCCAAGAATTTTTGGATGGTCTTGGCCTTTGCCGGAGACTCAACAATAACGAGATTATTTGCCATTTTTTTGGTAGGTTTTTAGAAATCGGCGGCAAAGGTAATAATAAAAAAGATAATGAAGAATGGAGAATGGAAAATTTTAACACATTTGCACCTATTATATAATGAAAACTGGAGAAGAATTGTTTAAAGATTGTGCAGCACTATGATCAGCGACAAAAAATCCCAAAAGCGACAAATCCGAAAATAACCACGCGAGCCATTTCTCTGAAAGTTTTCCAAAAATATTTTTATTTTGCTAGTTTTTAGATATTTAAAAATTTGAATTCACCCAGATATTTTCCAAAAGGAAAATTTGTTGAAAAATTTCCATGTAAAAGTTTTGCCATTTCGACAACTCTTCGTAGCTTTGCAGTGTCAAAAATACCTGCCCACCTGAAGGTGGGCTTATTCACGCCAAATAACTACTAAATACCAGCATGATACAGACAGTTGTCAAACGAGACGGACGCGTTGTGGGCTACAACGAGGAAAAAATCAAGGCTGCCATCCGCAAGGCCATGTTACAAACCGATGCCGGCGAAGACGAGGGACTGATTCAGCGCATCGCTGACCGTATAGGTGCCCGCGGCAAGGAACAAATGACCGTAGAGGAAATCCAGGACATGGTCGAAGTGGAACTGATGAAGAGTTCGCGCAAGGAGGTGGCACGTTGCTACATCAACTACCGTCACAAACGCAGTGTGGCACGCAAGGCCAAGACGCGCGACATTTTCCTGGAGATTATCAATGCCAAAAACAACGACATCACGCGCGAAAACGCCAACATGAACGCCGACACGCCGGCGGGCATGATGATGAAGTTTGCCAGCGAAACTACCAAGCCCTTTGTCGACGACTACCTACTGAGCGAGGAAGCCCGTGAGGCGGTTCGCAAGAACTATATCCACATCCACGACAAGGACTACTACCCCACCAAGAGCCTGACGTGCGTTCAACACCCGCTAGACCGTGTGCTTGAACACGGCTTTAGCGCTGGCCATGGCGAGTCACGCCCGGCTAAACGCATCGAGACAGCTAGTGTCATCGCCTGCATCTCGATGGAAACGGCTCAGAATGAAATGCACGGCGGGCAAGCCATTCCCGCATTTGACTTTTATCTGGCTCCCTATGTGAGGCGTTCTTTCATCGAGGAGGTGAAGTATGCCGAGCAGGCCACTGGCGAGGACTACAGCGACCTGTATGATGCTCCTGTGAAGGACTACATCATTCGTCCACTAGAAGGGCTGAAGGGTCGCGACCGTGCCCTACAGCATGCCATCAACCGCACCGCTGAGCGTGTTCACCAGGCGATGGAGGCATTCATTCACAACATGAACACCATCCACAGCCGCGGAGGCAACCAGGTGGTGTTCAGCAGCATCAACTACGGCACCGACACCAGTGCCGAAGGTCGCTGCATCATCCGCGAGTTACTGTTCTCGACCTTTGAGGGCGTGGGCAATGGGTCAACTGCTATTTTCCCGATTCAGATTTGGAAGAAAAAACGCGGGGTAAGCTACTTGCCCGAAGACCCGAACTACGATCTGTATCAACTGGCTTGCAAGGTGACCGCACGGCGGTTCTTCCCCAACTTTGTCAACCTCGACGCCACCTACAACGAGAACGACGCCTGGCATGCCGACGATCCCAAGCGTTACATCCACGAGGTGGCTACCATGGGATGCCGCACGCGCGTGTTTGACAACCGCTACGGCCTGCGCACCAGCATCGGACGAGGCAACCTATCGTTCACGACAATCAACATCGTCAAGCTCGCCATCGAATGCATGGGCATCGCCGACCAGCAGGAACGCATTGAGATGTTCTTCAAGAAGTTGGACAACGTGCTTGAGATTGTTGCGCGCCAACTCGACGACCGCTTCAATTTCCAAAAGACCGCTATGGCCAAGCAGTTCCCGCTGCTGATGACTCAATTGTGGAATGGCGCCGACCAGCTCAAGCCCACCGACACCATCGAGAGCGTCATCAACCAGGGTACACTGGGCATCGGGTTCATCGGCCTAGCCGAGTGCCTGATTGCCTTGACCGGCAAGCACCATGGCGAGAGCGACGAGTCGCAGCAGTTGGGCCTTCGCATCGTGGGCCATATGCGCGATCGTGTACTAGAGTTCAACGAGCGATATGAGCACAACTACAGCGTTCTTGCCACGCCCGCCGAGGGCCTGAGCGGCAAGTTCACCCGCCGCGATCGTGCGGAGTTCGGTGAAATTCCAGGCGTAACCGACAAGATTTATTACACCAACTCGAACCATGTGCCCGTATACTACCATTGCAGCCCCAAACACAAGGCCGAGGTAGAGGGCCCGTATCATGCACTCACGCTTGGTGGACACATCTTCTATGTTGAGATTGACGGTGATGCGACGCACAACCCTCAGGCCATTGCCGACGTGGTGGACCTGATGGACCGCTACAACATGGGCTACTGCTCGGTGAACCACAATCGCAACCGCTGCATGGACTGTGGCTATGAGGATGCCACAGACAACCTGACTGAATGCCCGCAGTGCCACAGCCACAACATCGACCGTTTGCAACGCATCACGGGTTACCTGGTAGGCACTACAGACCGCTGGAACAGTGGCAAGCTTGCCGAGTTGCATGACAGAGTGGTGCACACTAATTAATGCATAATGCACAATGCACAATGAATAATGAATAATGAATAATGGATGATGCGGAATGCGCGTCTTGAAGATTATTGAAGGGACTAGTGTGGATGGACCGGGGTTAAGGACCTCGGTCTATCTCGCTGGGTGCCGTCACCATTGCCCTGGCTGCCATAATCCACAGTCCTGGGACCCGCAGGGCGGCACCGAGATGAGCGTTGACGAACTGATGCAGGTCATCAACTACAACGAGGCGCCAGTAACACTGAGCGGCGGCGACCCGTTGCAACATCCGGGCGTGCTCGAGTTGGCCCGCCGCGTCCACGAGGGAGGGTATAACCTCTGGTGCTACACAGGGCATACCTGGGAAGAAATTACGAGCGATCCCCATTTGCTGGAGGTTGTCCAATTGTGCGATGTGGTGGTCGAAGGGCGTTTTGTGCTGGCACAACGCGACACGAGCCTGCGTTTCCGCGGGAGCAAGAATCAACGCATCATTGACGTGCGCCCCACCCTAGCCACTGGCGATATCACCCTCTTTGATGGTCAAAATAACGAAATTGGCACCAGATTTGCATAGCGGGTGTTGTGATACACATCTAAACACTATTCGCTATGGACAAGAAAAAAAATTGGATTATTGAGGCTGCGGTGATAGCCGTAGGCCTTATTGTGCTGGGGTTCTGCATCAAGGGCGGCATCGACAATTTTGTCAACAAAGACCGGCGCGTTACCGTCAAAGGGTTGAGCGAGATGGAAGTACCCGCTGACAAAGTCACATGGCCCATTGTGACCAAGGAGACGGGCAACAACCTGCAGTCACTGTATGAGGATATCAGCCACAAGAATAATGTGATTGTGACCTTCTTGAAGCAGAACGGTTTGACCGACAAGGAGATTGAGGTAAACGCGCCTCAAGTTAACGACCGCAACGCCAACGACTACAGCAGCGAGCGCGCCAGCGAGCGATATAACGTCACCAGCGTCATCACCGTTACCTCCAACCAGGTGGACAAGGTGCGTGAAATCATGGCCAAGCAGGGCGAATTGCTGAAGCAGGGAGTCGCCATCGTGCAGAGCTATGACAACGCAGTGAACTATGAGTACACTTCGTTCCGCGACATCAAGCCCAAGATGATGGATGAGGCGATTGAGAATGCCAAGAAGACAGCCGACCAATTTGCACAAAAGTGCGGCAGCCGATTGAACAAAATCGAGAGCGCTGACCAGGGCGTGTTCAGCATTAACGACCGTGACGAGCACACCCCCTACATCAAGTCGCTGCGGGTGGTGAGTACCATCACTTACTCGCTCAAAGACTGAGACTTCAAGACAATTATTAACACTGCGAGGATGCGCCAGATGGCGCATCCTCGCAGTGTTTTGTGACGGCTGCTAGGCGCGGCCAGCATGACCGATGCGGAATGAATTACTTCACGACCTTGGTTGTCGAAGTTGTGCCGTCGGTGTAGCTGGTAACGACAACATTCACGCCATCGAAGGGCTTATCACTGACCATGCCATTGATGTTGACATACTTCACGCCAGCAACTGCCTTTTCAAGATTGACATTCTCAACTGCAGTAGTTGCGTCATCTTGCACCTGGAACTTGTCCATGCAGAAGTAGGATGCAGTGTTCATACCATAAGCACCTGTGTCGGTCGAGTTCAAGGTGAAATACACCGACTCTACCTCGCCCAGGCTTGAGAGGTCAAAGAAAGTCCAATCGTTGAGCGCATTGAATGTGCCATTGACTTTCTCAGCCATCCTGATGGTCGTAGTCGTCTCGTTGCCATCGGCATCCACACCCACGGCAGTGAGGTCAAAGTATCCGCCCTCTTCCAGTCCAGCGGCCGCGCCACCCCCATGCAGGCAGTCATAATAAGGCCAAGGGTGATTGCACACATAGACCCCCACAGGCTTGAAGGCCGTGTTGCCATCCTTGCCGACAAACATCACCTGGTTGCTGGGACCTTCCATTGCCCAAGAGCTGTAATAACCCACCAGATAGGGCTGAGCTGGATCGGCAGTGACCGAACCATCGTCGTTGATGACACATCCGCCACCCGCCATGCAGCCACCATACTGGGTAGTCCAAGTGCTGGCATGTTCGGTCTGGTCGCCACCTTGAGCAGGGCAGAAACCGTCCCAATAATAACCTCCCCACGAGGCGCCCTCGCCATCAATGAGGTGCGAGAGCATGAACTCGCCGTTCTCGTCGCCGAACTCCAGCCAAGTGTAGTCCACATCGTTGTAACAACCCGTCCAGACACCGTTCTCGTTATAGTCAAGCGTGGTGGGGTTCAGGGGTTTGTTCAGGTCTAAGGTAATCACGCCACCCCATGCGGCCGAAGCCATCAGCGAAATCGCTGCAAAAGTAAAGATTTTCTTCATGTTGTAATAATTTATATGTTAAACATTAGTGTTTTTTTCCTAACATGATGTTGATGACCCTATTGACATCACTCACGTCAACTTTGCCGTCACCATTGAGGTCAGATGCTGGTGTCTGTTGCACTTTTCCCAGCATCATGTTGATGATGGCGTTGACATCGCTCACATCGACCACGCCATCGCCAGTGACATCGCCAACAATTTGGGGCTCTTCGGGCATGGGAGCATCGGGGTGCAGGTCGATGGCACCACATACCTCGGTCGAGGTCTCGCCTAGCCAACCGCACTCTTGCAACAAGGCGCTATAGACCTTGATGAAGTCGGCCTTCGGCACCTCAACGTGGTTGCCCTGCTCATCCACTGCCCAGTCCAGGTCGAAACCCAAGTTATACCCCTTGCGTGTTGCCTCGTCGAGAGTCTCAAAGGGCTTGTACCCAATACCATAGTCATAGTCGGTGCGGTTGTCAACATATCCCCAGTCAAAGAAGTATTGCAGATAATAACTGCCATTGCCGTTGACATCATTGGCATTGCAGCGAAGTTTTGTTCCCTTGAAGGTCAATTTGTCCTGGTCGATCCACAACGGCCAGTATGGCTGTGTGTGGAATGGGTTAATGTGAACAAAGCCCTCTTGCAAACTGTCCACGCTGTTGCAAGTCCAGCGCACATGCGGCGTGTCCACATCGTCATCCGGACGATAGTAGGTAATCTCAAAGTCGTGTTGTGTCTTGGGATGCTTGTATTCACTACCAGCCAGCTCGTACCAAAGGTCACTCTCGCTGGGAACGCCGTCGCCATCCCTGTCAACACCCACCATGACAATGCCTGGCTCACTGCTGCCGCCCTCCACGGCCAAACTGTCACTGCCAAACCCATTACCAAAGATTTGCAGGTCATACTCACCCTCAACATTCACTACAGGATGGTCAAAGCCAAAGATGACATATCCGCCAAAGCTGCCCAATGAGATCAATTCGCCGGTAACCGGTTTGACAATGGTATCAACTACAAAGGGATTGTCGTCGTCATCATAGTCGATGAGGAGCTCGATTTTTGGCCCTATCCGCTGCAGTGTGCGCGCCAGTACCGAGTCGCGCGGCTCTCCCACGTTGTATTCAGGAGAGTTGTTGACAAACTGTCCTGGTGCGGGCAAAAAGTCATACACGCGCGTGATGTAATTCTTGTTCTGAGCATGAATGCCAAGAGCAGCGAACAACAAAAGTGTAATGATAATTCTTCTCATTTTTTATATACTCTAGAAGAGCTAGATTATCTAGATTTTCTAGATGCACTAGACTAGATTAGATGTTCTTAATTCTCATTTAAGTTCTCGCCGACAAAGGTGAAGTGAGCGGGAATGTAGCCTGTGAGGACGTCCCACTTCTTGACACCGTCGGAACCATAGCAATAGAGGCGACCCGGTGTGACATAGTCACGGGCATCGGTAACATAAACATCCTTGGTGATGGGGTTGACAGCAATGCCATAGGGCAAGCGGATGTCTTGGTCGGTGCCATCGGTGATAAACCTATCACTCACCTGTTGCATGGTGAGCGTGTTGACGATGGCGTAGCTCTTGACGCTCGACTGGGTAATGTTGCTCCACTGGTTGCCGATGATGTAGAGTGAGTCTCCGTCCATCCAAAGGTTGCTCACAGCCACGTCCAATGTCTGCACCAATCGATGCTTGCGGGTATCGTAAGCATAGAGCCGACTGGGATTGTCACCATAGTCTCCACGCGACGAGACCCAGAGTATGCCTCGACGGTCGGCCACGCAATGCTGCAAGTTGATGGCAATGGGGACACGTTCCACCTCCTTGAAAGTCTCCAAGTCGATGACCGAGAGCGTGTTCTCATAATTCGGCACCATATATCCGCCTGAGTTGGCGACATAAATCCTGTCGCCGACGATATCAAGCTGATCGGGCTGGAAGCCCACGACACAAGTGTCCACCACTTGCAGAGTGGCGGTGTCAATCTTTGCCACATAACCATGTTGCTTGTAGGAGCCATCAAAATCTGGAGCCACAGGTCCAGCATAACTGGTGAGGTAGGCATACCCGCCATGAAACTTGATGAACCGGCAATTGGGCACATCAACTTGGCCAATGCGCCGAGCCTTGAGGTCCATCACCTCGACTTTGTTCGAGCAGTTGATGACGGCATACATCTTGCTGCCATAGATGCCAATGTCGTTGCCCACATCGCCCAGGTCCTTGACCGTGTGTGGGTTGCGCGTGGCGTAAATATTGCGCATATAGCGCCCCTTGGCATAGTCATAGTAGTCAAGCGAGCAGTCGTTCGAGCCCATATTGGCCTCGTTGAGCAGATAAAAACCCGTTACCGATGTATACTCGGGCAGGGTGACATCAACCACCTCGGGGATGAAAATCTCGACATCCTCGCGGCAGGAGCAGAGCAGAAGCAATGCAATGCATAATGCATAATGCACCATGCACAATGATAGTCTACCTATGTTGCTTCTTGATATCATATATCAAACTTTATCGTAAATTTGTAGTTGCGGCCAGGCATGGGATAGTTGGCTATCACGTCATAATACTGGTTGAGCAAGTTGTTGACCTCGATTGCGGCTTTGAGACGCGTCTTGCCCAGGTGGAACTGGTAGCTTGCGCTCAAGTCATGGGTGTACCATGGTTGCTCGTGACTGACAGGCACATTCGACGAATCATGAAAGCGTTCGCCCACATAAATGAAGCTGTAATTCAACTCCAGGTCTCGCCAACGGGCATGGCCGATGAACGAGCCACTGTGCCAGGGGATGTAGGCAATTTGTCCCTTGTAGGTTCCACCCTCACCCGTATCGGTGGGGTCGCTGTAGTCCTGGGCGCGTTGCCATGTGTAGCTCAAATTGGCGTCAAGCAATATGCCGTGGGGCAGACGGAACGACATGCGCATGGTGGCGTCAACGCCACGAATTTTCACCGTACCGATGTTCATCATCGTCCACCGATACAGGCCCGAGCCCTTGGGAATAGCGAGAATCTTGTCGGTAATCTCGTTGTAATAACCGTCGACCGTCACCTTGATGGCCGATAACACACCCTGCTCGGTAAACAGCTGGTACTGCGCCCCAACGTTGTACTGCGTGGCATACTCTGGCCGCAGATTGGAGTTGCCAATGTCGGTATAATACAGGTCGTTAAAGGTGGGCATACGAAAGATGCGCTTATAGAAAGCACGCAGGTTCAAATCATGCTGCAACCATGGCTGCCAGCTTACAAAGATCGCCGGTGTGACCTTGGTGCGGGTGTTGGAGTGATGTGCAAGCACTTCGGAACCATTGCGAGTGGTGTGGCGGTCATTGACCAGGGTGAACAGCCCACTGGCCTGCACCTTGAGTCGCCGCCAGGTGTAAGCGGTGGCTAGGGCCGTGAGCATGGTGTGGCGTGTGGGATGCGAGAAGTTGGTGAGCGTGGCGTTGAGATGATTCCACTGATAATCGACACTCAAGTCCACATCCCAGTCGGGCAAGATGGTATACTTGTTGGCACTTGACACATAAAGCTCGTCCTGCCAAAACTCATTGTCGACATACATCAACGTAGTGTCGGGGTTGAGGTAGCGCAAGTAATCGCGTGCATACTTGGCATTGACCATGAGACTGTATCGGTCGGTGAGTCGCTGGCGGTAGCTGCCTTGAGTAAAGAAGTTGCGGTCCCACTGTCGCTGAGCATGTTTCCACACATTATTGACAATGGCACCAGGGATGCCCTTGCGGCTGTCGTAGTAGTAGCCCTTGAGCATCCACTGGCCGTCGGTCAACGCTCCAAACAGGCCTCCCTCGGCACGCAGCGCCTGGATGTCACCATTCTGGCGCACGGCTGTGGTGTCCCACGCCAATGTGTGGTCGCTGAAGAACTTGCGGTAACGAAAATGGTACTGCCCAGTAGCGTAGGTATACTCAACATTGGCTAACAAACTCAGGCTTCGGCTCAGCTTGTGCTCCCAACGAATGGATGGATTGGCAAGACCAAACGAGCCAGTGCGCATGGTAATGTTGAGGTTGTCGCGCTTGCTTGGGTCGAACTTGGGCCGCTTGGTGCGCAGATAGAGGTTGCCTGCCGAGCCAAAGTCCTTGGCACTCTGGAAGATATCGCTCTTTTGGCCATGATAAAGCGAGATTTCATCAATGTTGTCGAGTGAGAACTTGCCAAGGTCGACCTGCCCATTCTGTGCGTTGCCCAGTTGTATACCATCGTAGAAAACGCCCATGTGGTTGCTGCCCATCGAACGGACGTCGACGGTC
>JAEEVE010000055.1 GCA_016290765.1 Muribaculaceae bacterium | reverse complement strand
GTAAAGACGGAGACATCGGTAAACACAGCTCCCAGCGAGGTGAGCGAGGAAGACTACAATGCTGCGTTGAAGCGCATCAAGGACGATGTCGCCAAGGGTGGCATAGGTACTGAGGAAGACAAGTTGATAGTGTTCGACTACGAGCATCCCCACAAAGTGATGCCCAAGTTGCCGAAGCTGGACGCGTTTGTTCCCAGTGCGCCTCCCAAGTTGAAGAGCATTGACAGCAGTTACCGTGCCGCGTACTCCATCATGCAGGAGCGCATGAAGGCGGCAGGTGACGATCCCGCCAGCAAGGCCAAGAGGGCGAAGGCTCGTCGTGCCGAGAAGTTGGTCGCCGCTTTGGGTGACCTGTTGCAGGTGGCCGCCAACATGTGGGGTGTAGCCCGTGGTGCCAACAGTGCCAAGCTCAGCAGTATCAGTGCGGGCGTGAGCAAGCGTCATGCCACCGAGGACGCGTTGGCGTTGAAGCGTGAGGCACAGTACGCGAAGGATTTGGAGAGGGCCGTCACTCGTGACCAGGCGTTGACCAAGGAGCAGAACGAATACAACCGTGCGTTGTGGAAAGCTGCCGAGGATGCCCGCAAGCACAACATCAGTGAGAAGAACAAGGCTTTGTTGGCGCAGTACAACACAGAGTTGCAGGGATGGAAGAATGACGAGGCGCAGCGCGGTCGTGACCGCCACCAGGTGCAGGTTCAGCATGACCGCCAGGTGAACTATCTGAACAACCACCGTTACCGCAGCAGCGAGATAGGCCAGCGCACCGCAGGCAGCATTGCCGCGGCGCAGGAGCGTGGTAGGCAAAGCAGATTAACCAAGCAGACCCCATCAGCCAGCAAGACTTCCAGCAGCAGTTCTTCTTCCAGTTCTGGTTACGGGAACACGATAAAGAAAAAGGAGGGTGAGTCATGATAGAAAAACAAAAAAGCAAGATACGTCTCACGCCTGGTGCGAATCACTTGTCTGGTATTTCAGGCAGTATCGACACCGTGCGTGAGCAGCGCGTTCAGGATGCCAATTCGTTGAACATGAATTGGGATGTTCTGATGGAGGCGAGGTCATGCTGGGACTCGTTGGCTACGATGCGTGAGAACCGCGCTCGTTGTTACAGGTACGTCTACGGAGACCAGTGGAGTGATGAGGTCAAGCTCACCAACGGTTGCTGCACTACCGAGCGCGAGCAGATTGCCGACGACGGTAATGTTCCGTTGACCAACAACCTCATCCGCAGCCACGTCGTGAGCGTGCTGGGTGTGTACCGCAACCAGAACAAGAAGCCCGGTGTGTCGGCCAATGACCGCAGGGAGCAGAAGCTCAGCGACCTGATGAACGTGTTGCTCGACACCAACTGGCGCAACAACTACAAGAAAGAGATTGACGTGCGTTGCTTTGAGGACTTCCTCATTGGCGGTGTTGCTGCCGAGAAAGAGACATACGGTTGGAATCGTGAGGCGCAGAAGAATGATGCATGGAGCTATGTTCCTGATGTCAACAGGATGTTCTGGAACCCCGACGCCTGTGATGCGAGAATGTGGGACACCAGTATCGTTGGTGAGATTCACGACCTTGACTTCACCGAGCTTTGCGGCACATTTGTCCACAGTCCTGGCGATGTCACCAAGCTGCGTGCCATCTACTCTCATTGCCGTGACGTTGAGCACTTCAAGAACTGGTACGGCCAGTGGGCGGCGCAGCGTGAGGACTACCACAAGTTGGAGAACCTTGACTTCTTCGTTCCCAGCCAGTGGCAGATGTGTCGTGTCATCGAGATATGGCGCAAGGAGGCCAAGCCCCGCTACCATGTGTGGGACACCGAGAACGGAGGATTCTGGAAATGCGAGATAAAGGACAAGGCCTACTACGACGAGATAAACCGTCAGCGTGTGTTGGATTATGTCGCTCAGGGCTACAGCGAGGACGACGTTCCCAAGATTGAGCTTGAGTGGTTTGTCGACGAGTACTGGTACTACCGTTTCCTCAGCCCGCTGGGTGACGTTCTTGACGAGGGAGAGACCCCTTACGACCACAAGAGCCATCCCTACAGCTTGAAGCTCTATCCGCTGAACAACGGCGATATACATTCGTTTGTGGGCGACCTAATCGACCAGCAGCGGTACATCAACCGCATGATTAGCTTGAACGACAAGTTGATTCGCAGTGCCGCCAAGGGTGTGCTGATGTATCCTATGAGCCTTATCCCCGACGGCATGACCCCAGAGGATATCGAGCGTGACTGGAAAAAGCCCGATGCCTTGTTGTTCGTCGATGACCTCAAGGGGCGCATGAGCGGCATGAAGCCCGAGCAGTACGTCAACAAGCTTGTGAACATCGGCACGACCGAGATGATACAGATGCAGATGTCGTTGATGGAGGACATCAGCGGTGTGCATGGTGCGTTGCAGGGCAAGCCCGGCTTTGCTGGTCAGTCCGCAACCTTGTATGCCCAGCAGACGCAGAACGCTTCTATCCGCATCCTCGACTACCTTGAGAGCTTCGGTGACCTGATATTGCGTGCCAGCGAGAAGAAGGTGAGCAACATCAACCAGTTCTACGACCCAGAGAGAGTCTTGCTCATCGCTGGCGACATGAACATCTTGCCTGAGGAGCTTACCTATTGGGGCGACACCCAGTTTGATTTGGTCATCAGCGAGATGGCCGACACCCCGTTGGAGCGTTCCCGCATCAACGAGATGCTCATGACCATGTTCCAGTTGGGAGCCATCAACATCAAGCAACTGCTCAAGTTCGGCAACTGGCCGTTCTCCGACGCGCTTCTTGAGAGTGTCGAGGCCGACGAGCAAGCCGCTATGGAGCAGCAGGCGATGGCCCAGCAGCAAGGTCAGCAGATGCCAGCACCTCAGATGGGCAACACCCAGCAAGCGTTGCAGGGCATGACTCCTGAGGGTGTTGACGGTGAGGCTGTCGAGCAAGCGCAGCGTCTGATGCGTTACGACATTTTATCCCCGCATGACGCACAGGTGCGTGTGCGTGAGCAAGCCAAGAAAGATGCTGGTGTGAGTTAGTTTTCAGTTGTCAGTTGTCCGTTATCAGTATGAGGAAGATAGAATTGAAAGTGAGTCATGCCGACCTGATGAGTGAGGCGGCTAAGTGGAGCTACACCATCGGTGAGAACATCGGTGACGACAACAGCAAGGCCAGGCATTTTGTTCAGGGTGCCACCGACCCGGGTCACGATGCCTTGTTGAAGTCTGCCGCCGACACCGCATGGGCTGAGGTGTTGCAAGTCATGTCGGCATATACTGTTGACGGCCAGTGCGGTTGCGGTTGTGACGACGACTGCTGCGGCTACAAGTGTGGCTGTGGTGACGGTCGTGGCACGGACGACAGCAACGAGGTTGAGGTGTATGACACCGAGTGGTGCGCTGACTACGAGGTGGTGTTGTGGTTTCCTGACAACACCTACGCCAGCCTTGTCGTCAATATCCCTCGTTTGGTTCGCAGGTACATCACCTGCAAGATGCGTGCCGAGTGGGAGATATTGACCAAGCAGGACTCCAGCATCAGCGAGATGCAGGCCGAGCAAGCCATCCGTCGCTTGAAGGTAGAGATAAACACCCGTACGACCGTCGGCAGGACCAAGGGGAGGTGGTATTATGGCTACTGACAAGAAGCTCAAGCAGGATGTGTGGGAAATGCTCCAGGAGTGCTTTGACCCCGAGGAGTTCAAGATGATTTTCGCTTCGATGAAGCCCGATGCCCAAAAGTTCAGGTACTACATGGACATGCTGAAGCTGCTTACCTTGCGCGGCAAGAACGCTCGTGGTGGTGACAGCCAGGGTAATATAGATAAATTGTTGGACGAAATGTTTAACGTGAAAAAGAAATAACCTACAATAATGGACGAGAACCGCAGGAAGTTATATGACCAGCTGAGCCAGAACTGGAACGTGGGCAGCTGGGAGGAGTTTGACCGTGACATAGACAACGAGGACAACATGAGAGTAGCCTGGGATGCCGTAGGTGGGCAGGACGGCTACGGTGACTTTGACCTGTTCAAGCAGAGCATTCAGAGAAGCCAGCAGCAAGTGGAGCAACCGCAGCAAGAGGTGCAGCCGCCCGCCCAGCAAGACATTCAGACGCAAGTGCCGACGGATGTGCCGAAGGTTGAGACCCCGCCCGCAGTCGAGGTGACCCCAGAAGAAAAGCAAGACGTGCCGCCTGTTGATGTTGCGCCGAACACAGATGTTGTTGAGACACCCGATGCTGTGGACACCAGCGCAGAGGTGACCGCCGCCCCTGATGCAACTCCCCAACCCGACGTGGCTCCTGCGGTTGACTACACTGCCATGACCGATGCCGAGCTGTTTGCCAGTATTGGCATTGGCGACACACCTACAAAAGAAGCTCTTGACACGTCCGTTGCCAATATTATGTCTATTGAAGACCCTATTGAGCAGAAGAAAGCCATTGACAATTTCAATGCTTGTGTCAATGAAATCAACCGCCGTGCTGACATTGCCTCACAGAAACACAACGACGAGTTGAAGGCTGCCCAGCAAGCCGCCAACGCTCAGGCTGCAAAGCAAAATAATCTGAACAAAGAGATAGTAGACCACACCAACAGTGAGTTTGAGAGGTTGACTACGCAAAAGACTGAGAACGGGAAGACCGCCTATCAGAGAGGTATGGAGGCGGACAATGGCAAACTCTACAACGAGACCGTCGACAATATCAAGGACGAGAAGAAAGATGACCTTTATCAACAAATGGTGTTTGCCGTCAACGACAGCACCAAGAGCGATGAGGAGCGTGCTGTTGTTGCCGCTGCTTACGCCAATGAAATATCAGCCCGCGAGAAAGGTGGACATGCCCACCGCTATGATGGCGAGTATTTTGTCAACAACTGGCTAGAGTCCTATGCAAGTGTAGCAGGGGAGAGCAAGGCTTCCGAGCTTCGCAAAATTGCCGATGCATACAACGCAGGTTCTGCTGGTTACGAGACCGACCCCAAGCGTAACGAGAGAGGCTGGGTGGAGAACCCTGTTTATGCCATCCCTGACCTTGCTGTAGAAATTATGAAAAAGCGCATGGCTGAGTTTAGGGCTAACTTTGACAAGACGCATCCAGTACCTTGGTATGCCGATGACAACTTGGCCGCTGCTGGCCGTGCTTATGAACTGACCGTTGAGATGTTGAAGGCTGCCGATCCCGCTGCCTGCATTGAAGAGGCCATGCAGATGTTTGGCAATGACAACTATCTAGGCTATGTGCTTGCTCGTTCGAAGCGTTGGGACATCCAGCCCGAGCAGGCCAATGAGGAGAGCTATAACTGGATATACAACCGCTTTATGGCGAAAGTGACGAAAGATCTGCGCCCTGACGATAATGTCACCTATGTATTAGACAAACTATTGACGCAGAATTTCGCCGCACGTTTGGTACAGGCTGCCGCCAGTATGCAGGCCCGTTACGAGCAGCCTAGTCTGAACAAACAGCCGAATCTAATCACTTTGCACAATCAAGCCTTGCAGCAATACGAGGCAGTAAACAGCGATGGTTTCTGGAACTCCACCGCACAGATATTCTCAAACACGGGCGTATTCCTGATGGATGGCGCTCTATTTGGCGCATTTTGGGCTCCAGGCAAGGCCGCACAAATTGCCACAGGTGTTGGCCTGCGCATCCTGGGTGGTGGTACTGCCGCTGGTGCCAGGAGCGTCGCAGAGAATGCGCTCGTCAAGTACGCCATGGGTGTACTAGGTGGTTCGATGAACTTTGGTACTTTTGAGTTCCAAAATGCTTTTGTAGACCAGTTGACCACAGGCGAGTATGACTGGAGCAAGTTGAAAGCCGCCTTCAAGAGCGGTGCCAAGAAAGGTGCCGCTTTTGGTGCTGTAGGTGGTCTTGTGGAAGGTGCGTTCCGCAATGCTATTGGCTGGAAAGTGTATGCCGGTGAGGCTGCCAAGTTTGGTGCTGAGGTCGGTGCGTTCACTGCCATCGGTTATCTTGAAGCAGGGAAGGACGCTTTCAAGCCTGCCAATATTGGTGCTAATGTCGGTATGGTGTTGGGAAGTCGCTTCATGCACGGCGACCAGTGGCTAAAAGATGTACAAGACCGTTACTATGGTCGCAAGAACTATGGCAAGATAATGACCGTCCACAGCATCAATGACGATGAGTTCAAGTCGTTGACCGATGCTGGTTATGGAAGTGTCGCTTCTGCTTTGAAAGGCCGTCCTTTACTTCCCCATCAGGTAGACGTGGTTGAACAAGAGCTGAAACAGATGCGTGCAGACAAGAATATCCCTTGGGAGCTTGTTCGCATGGCGGACTATGTGCTTGACGGTAAGATAGAACTACCTCCTGCTGTCGTTGACAAGAAGATAGATAACCTGGGTGATGGCAGTTATCGCATCACCGCTGTTGACAAGGATGACCGTGCGGTGCGCAGTTCGGTAGTTGTCAAGGGTACTGAAGCCCGCAATGCCGCTATCGCAGCCGTTAACCGTGAGATTGACCACAACAACTTTGCCAAGAAAGAGCATGACGTTTACTCGGTATATCAGGGCAATCAAGAAATGAAACTCATCAAGCAATATGCTGATGAGAACGGAATGGACATTTCCGCTGCTGTCAAGTTGTGGAGCGATGCCTCGCAGAAGATTCAGAAAGGCCGTGGCAAGGAACTGGGAGAGAAGGAGCGCGCTGTGTTTGAGGGTGTCAACAAGTTGCTTGCCGATGCTGGCGTTGTCCAAGACCCGACCAAGAGTAAGATCGCTGAGCTTAATGAGAAGTATGGTGTAGACATCAATGCCGCCATCAACAAGTTCCGTAGTGACCGTACCGAGCAAGAGTCGGCAGCGTTGCGTGAATATGACGCATGGCTAGACAGCGAGAACACCCGCATCAAGAAACTGACTGACGACATCACTAATGACCAAGAAAGCGATCCTATTGCTATAGATGCTGCTACTGATGGTAATGCTGTTGGTGTGGAGTCAAAGGAGAGACAGTTGGCAAGGCCGAAGTCTAGCGAGAAGCCTGGGCGCAAAGAGGGCATCCCGAAGGTCTTGAAAAATGGCCCTCGGATGCCTGAGGTAGAACCGAATGGTGAGGTTGTCTCGCAAACAGAAGGAGAGAACACGCTACATTTGGATACTCCGAAAAAGGAAGGTATTGAATATGGAGAACCATTTGGCTTGAGAAAAACAAAGTCGGGAAAGGTAGTCGGTTCAGTCACCAAAACATATACAAATAATAACGGGCATAAAGTTACAGAAGTTGTTGGGTTAACTGAAAATGGTGAAGCTTCAAATCCTTTAGCCTATATGCCTGGTTCAATCCCAGAGGGGTATGAGATTAGTGGGGATAGCGCACTTTTTTTTGAGGACAATCCAGAAGTTTCTGTGCTTGGTGTGAACAAATTAGTTGAGCATGAGCGTACAGAATTACCCGACGTGGTCTATGATGATAAACAAATTTACAGAACTCAGGATGCTATAGTTACCTTAGTCGTTAAGTATGGAGACGGCACTATAGACAAGATGGATTTCCCATTAAAGAAAAAGGGTAAACCAACTGACAATACGCCGACGGATGACACACCTACCGATACGCCGCCTACTGGTGGTGAGCCTGTTGTAGAGGGTGAGAGCGAGCCGTTAGAGGTTGGTGCCAGTGAGTTGCCCATTGTTGAGGCAGAGAACCTTGCTGGCGGCAAGGCTGTTGACACGCATGACATTGAGCAGTTGTGGCCAAAGGACTTTGGCGGCCTCACCGAGGAAGATCTTCCTACCTATCTTGAGGTTGCCGAAGAAAGCCGCAAGCAAGCGCATGACTATGCCGAGGGCAAGACCGACGTGAAACCCGACCAGCAATACTGGGAGTACTGGGCCGAGCGTGATAAGCTAGTAGATCCAAAAGCAGAAGTTGAGCAACCACCAGTTGGGCAACCCAAGCAGCCAACGGAAGCTCCTGTTGAGACTCCAGTTGAGACTCCAGTCGAGCAAGAGCCGACGGCAGAGCAGCCCGTGCAACCGACGGAGCAAGAGCCATCGGCCAAACCAACCGAGGCAGCTCCTGAGACTACGGCTACTGTAGAACCGACACCTGAGGCTAAACCCGAAGTCGAGGCCACCGAACAGACGACTGCAGAGGAGCAGCGTCGCAATGCCGAGGAAGCCGCCAGGAAGAGGGCGCAGGCAGCTGACCCCTACTACATGCCGATGGAGAACAAGGGTGGTGGCAGGATGTCGCCAGACTATGACAAGGCCAGTGCCGAGCAGATATTCAACCATCTGAACGATCGCGAGAACCGCGAGCAGCGTGGCACCCTAAGTGCCGACATCGAGAAGCGTCTGAAAGATGCGCAGGCCCGCCTTGCATCCATCGAGAAGCAAGAACCGAAAGGGAAGAACCGCACCACCAGTGCGTTGAACGCATGGGAGCGTCGCCGTGACGCTGCCGCTGACCGTGTGGAGAAATGGAAAGAGGTCAAGCGGATGCACGATGAGAACCAGCGCACCAACGGCAAGAGCGAACTTGATGACCGTCAGGCGCGCGAGGTGTTCTTTGCCACCGACCCAGGCGATAGTGGGAGCTTGCGTGACTATGTGATGCGCCAGCTCTACGGCATGAAGTTCAAGTGGAAAGGCACGAACTATGAGCGCAGCGGTGGTCGCACCAGCGGATTGGGCGGTCACCTGGGATTGGAAGATTCGGAGAAAGAGCGTCGCGGTTTCTTCGGTTGGCTTGACGAGAAGAACGGCATGACCCCCGAAGAGGTTGCCCACAGCATTTGGGAGAGCATGCCGCAGGAGTGGAGCGACCGCTATGACACGATGGAGATTCTTGATGAGGTGCTGTCGGTTGTCGGTGATTTCCCGCGTCCGATGGACATGGTTCGTGACTTTGCCAAGAACCACCGTTCAATGGCTGACGAGCAGGCAGACTGGGATGCCGGTCAGATGGGCTACAAGGATGCCGCCGAGGCCGAGGCTGACATGGAGCAGCAAGAGCGTGACATGGCTTCGCGCCATGATGCCCAAGCCGCCGAGAATGCCGCCAACGAAGCGACGGCAGACAGCCTTGCCGAGTTGCAGCAGATTGCCAACGACCCCAACCGCAGCGAGTTTGAGCGTCAAGCCGCCCGCAGTGCCTTGCGTTGGCGACAACTACCCGACGCTGAACGCAAGCGTCGTACTCCGCTGATTGAGTGTGTCAAGAAATGGACGCGTAAGATTGGTGGTGATGGTGTCGTTGTGCTTCATGGTATTGATGAAATACAAGATGCCTATACCCGCAGAATGGTTGAACAGGCTCATGCCAATGGTCAGCGCACCCCTGGTTGGTATGACAAAGGGAAGGTATATATCTTTATGCCCGATGTTACCGACAGGCGTGACGTTGACAAGACGATGGTTCATGAGGTTGTGTCGCACAAGGGCATCAAGGGCTTGCTGGGCGAGGCTGCGTATAATGACCTGCTCGATGCCGTCTATGCCAGCATGAGCATAGAGGCGAAAGATGAATACTCTCATTACATCGGTGGCAAGGAGAACGAGACCGAGGTTGAGCATCATCGCCGCATGGCTGACGAGTGGATAGCCAACAATCTTGAGGGCACCCGCGTCGACAACAAGTTTGCCGAGGCGTGGAACAACATTGCCAAGTATGTGCTAGACACATTGCGTGGTTGGGGCTTTGACATCAGTGACGTCACCAAGACCGACCTTGAGCACTTGTTGCGCCAAAGTTACAAGAACTTGCGTGAGAATGCAGAGAAAGTAAATATGCTTGATGAAAGTTTCATGGTCCAAGAAAAAGATGTACCTTTGCACCGCAGAACGCGCAAATCTTACACACGGAATGATGGAACAAACAGAGAAGGACTTGAAGACGAGTTACAACGAATCGAGCGAGAACTACGAGGATTATCTGATAGACGACCACGAAACGAGGATGATACCAAATTCGGTGAAAACACCACCAAAGAATCTGGTATTGAGAATTCTGTGGAGAATATTCCGCAGACAGATAGAGATAATGAACACGATATTCGTAGATTAACCGAACTGCACAACCGCGCCGAAAAAATTAGAGAAGAACTTTCGTGGCGAGACAGTGAGAAAGCAAGGTTAAAAGAACAGTACGGCATAGAAGATAATGGTGACATTCCGATTGATAATGTTGCCAGAATGTTTCGTGACTTAAATCGAAACAAGGCCGTAGGAGAAGTATTTGATAGGGTTTACGATTTGTTGAAATCCTTAAAGATAGATTTCCGATTTTCAGATAATACCAAAGTCAATGCACATGGTCAATCGGGCATTCTCAAGATGACATTCTATAATTGGGACTCATTTACTCGCGCCCGTGGTGACCAAGACAAAGCTCGCACGTTGCTTCATGAGATGATTCACAACGCATCGGCGCAAGCATTGATATTCTATGAAGACCCGATATTACGCCAACTTCTTTCTCCATCACAAAGACAGGCCGTCAAATCTCTTATGGACATCTATGAGAAAGTGAGTGGTGCTGGTTTAAAAGATTCAAAAGGAAAACCTTTTTATGGATTGAAAGATGTTTATGAGATGGTTGCAGAACTTGCTAACCCCGAGTTCCGTGATGCTCTCAAAAAGGTTGAGTATAACCATCGTTCTTATTGGGAAACAATAAAAGATTCAATTAAGAAGTTATTTGGTTTTGAAGTTTCTGCAAATCCCAGCAATGCTCTTGCAGAAGCGAGCAAGGCTTTTGACAAGATACTTGATAACTTTGGAGTTTTTAACCGCGCAAAGTTCAATGCTCCAAGGTTTGGTTATGATTTATATAACAAGTTTAAAGGTAGGGATTCCATTGACACAGCCGAATCAAACTTGCAAAAAAACACGCTATTAGATAGTGATGAACTAAAATTCCGTATCAAGGATGATGAGCGTCGTCCTACATTCTACTCGAATGCTGAGCGTGCCATTGAGGGTGTGAAGCAGGAGAAGGCTACTGGCGAGCAGGGTCAGCCGCTGTTTCGAGTGAAACTGGACAAGAAGGCTGGTGACAAGGTGAATGTGCGTGAGACGGATGACAAGAAGGTGCGTGTGGATGGATTGCCTGGTAAATGGAATGACATTGATGAGGCGGCTCGTGCCATGCGTTTCGCTGACCCCGAACATGTGTACATTCCCAGTGACGACGGCAAGACGCTTGACGTGGTTGACTGGACTGACAACCAGGTGCTGACCATCTGGCGTGGCAAGCCAGGCTCTAAACGCTACGAGAAATGGCGTGAGCGTGTGCTGAACCATATCCATAAGCAAGTGCCCGAATACGCAAAGAAGCTGGGTCTTGACGTGGAGTTGATAGACAACGAGGCCGACGTTCCCGCTGGGCATGAGAACGACAAGAGTTGGTATGACCCCGAGACCGGCAAGATAACGATAGTCGTCCCCCGCCATGGGGCGTTTGACACCAGCGACGTTTTTGCTTCGTTGTGGCACGAGGGCGTGGCAAAAGAAGGCCTGCGCAAGTTGGTAGGCGAGGAGAACTACGACAACTTCCTTGACAACGTGTATAACACTTCGGACAAGGATATCAAGGGAGAGATTGAGCGCATTGCCGCTGAGCAGTATGACGGTGACAATCGTGCCGCTACGCAGGAGTATATCTCTCGCCTTGCCGAGCAGATGGGCTTTGAGCATTACAAGGACAACAAGTTGGCGATGGCTGACTGGATGGAGCGTGGCATCAAGACCGTGCGTGATTGCTTTGAGAACCTGTGCAAGAAGCTCGGCATCTGGGACTATGTTCCTACGCTGCGTGACGATGACCTTCGTGCCGTGCTGTGGAACGCCCACAACAAGATGGAGGCCGAGAACCGCAATGCTTACACGGAGCAAAAACGTGCTGAGCGGCTGGAGAAGAAGGCGGCCAAGGAAAGCGCAGACATGGGTGTCGTTAATATTGCCGCTGAGAATGTGGTGGATTATACCGAGGAGCGTCCTTCGGTGGCTGATGCACGGAGAAGGTTGGAAGACCCGAATGCCAGTGAGTTTGAGAAGCAGGCGGCACGGACTGTGCTGCGCGCATACGGTGGCGACGATGCACCTGATGGTGGCGATGGTGGCCCTCGCTTCAGAATAAAGGACGATACCGAGCAGCTAACAGGCGAGGTGGAGTACAAGAATCGCCAGGCTCGTCAGCGCAAGGAAGCCGTCGAGGACTTTGTGAAAGCGACTGCCGACCTTGACGAGATGACCGACTCGAAGTTTGCCACCGCACTAAGCAAGGTGATGCGCGGTCAGCGCGAGTATGACAAGGACACCGTCAAGGACATTACCGACATGGCCAAGGCCATGATGGATGCTGGGCTGTTGAGCGGGCTTGACGACTTTGCCGTGAAGCAGATACTCACCAAGGTCAAGGATGCTACTGGCAAGGATGGCGTGACCAAGGAAGCCAACAAGCTCATCGACATCATGCTCAAACACCAGTTGAAGAAAGGCAAGAGCGAGTTTGAGCAGTCGCTGAAGGTGAAAGGCATGAAGCAGGACAGCCGTGGTGTTGTCGTGCAAGGCGGTTTAGACTATCACGGTCAGCGTATGGTCAAGTCGCTGAAAGAGGCGTTAGGACTTTCAGACCTGCAAGCCGTCAACGACCGCATCGTAGAAGTCGAGCAGAAGCTCAACGACCCTGACGAGGTAGTCCGTGGCAATGCCGCCGACGAATTGGGTGGGCTGTACATTGCCCGCCAGTACTTTGACGAGATCAAGCAGAACGAGATTAACGAAGCCAACGTCAAGGCAGAGATGGAGAATGCCAAGGCCCGCCACAAGAACGGTGGCATGAGCGACGCCGCCTACCATCAGTTTGTTTGGTCATGCGAGGATGCTCTGCGTGAGCTGCGCTGCGAGCGTGTCGATGCCTGGTCAAGGTTGAACGGCCAGTTGGGCGACAGCAAGAGCGAGAGTGCAGAGCGTGCCAAGGCCTTCCGTGATGAACAGAACCGCCGCAAGGAAGAAATCCAGCACTGGGCCAACAGCGACCTTGAGGGCGTAGATGCAGACCCGCATGCCAAGAGCCTCAAGACAAGAGGCCAGCGCAGGATGGACAACATCAAGCATCGTCTGCAAATCCTCACCAACCCGCTCGCCACGTTTGACAAGTTGATGCGCTACTTTGGCGAGAAATTCCCCAAGGGCGAAGGTAACTTGTTCAACTTTGTGCGCAAGGCTGTCGATGCCCGTGACTCCTTCTTCAAGAAACGCAAGGCATTGTATGACGAGATGGATAGTGCCGTCGAGCGCATTGGTGGCCTTCACGGACAAAAGATTGACAGTTGGCATGATGTATACACGCTGGTCAAGAAGTTGCCCACCCTCACCATCAATGTCAAAGGCAAGGATTATCCTATCAGCCAAGGTCAGGCCACTTATCTCGTGGCTATGGATGCCCAGACCGACGGTCGCATGAAGCTGCGCTCTATGGGTATCACCGAGGCCGACATTGACCGCATCCGTGGCGAGATAGACCCGATGCTGCTTGATTTGTCAGATTGGGTGGTTCACGAGTTCTTGCCCAGCATGCGCGGCGAGTTGAACCAAACCCACATCAGGATGTTTGGTGCAGACATGTCGAACATCGAGAACTACTTCCCCATTCGCACCAACGAGCTTGCCCGCAACGAGACCGTGAATCTTGCGCAGCAGAA
>JAEEVE010000054.1 GCA_016290765.1 Muribaculaceae bacterium | reverse complement strand
TCAAGGCCGCCACTGGCGTTCCGCCCTCGGCCTATATGAAAATGTGCAAGGCTGGTATACCACCCGACATGATTACACACTCATGAGCGCGTTGCCCAGGTTGTGAAGCCCCTGCTTGATCAATGCGACCCGTGCTGCACTAGGTTTCTTGGAACCATTCACATAGTTTGACAACAAGGTATAGTTGATTCCGATGTATTGCGCAACCTGCTTGACATTCAGTTGTGGGAATAAACGGAAGGCCATCGCTATTTCATTGTCTTCGCATTTGTCAGGCTCATAGAAACTGGAAACATGGATGTCTTCATCAATGTTGTCCCACCTTAATGCCTCGCCATCATGGACGATACGGAAATCATTGCGCTCAGCATTGGTCGCATTCAACAACAACGGGAAGTCAACTAGCGAACGGCTCAATGTTTCACCATTGTCGGTCGTGACATATATGCGCCCTTCTTTAAACCATACATTAATAATACGTCCCATTTCTGTCATTTTTTAAAATACTCTTTCCATCCAGCAATAAACTCATCACGATAGAGCTCTGCTAACCCGAGAGCTTTCTTAAGCTCTTTCTGTTTCATTCCATGATTGTGCACTAGTGTGACGGTCGGCTCAAGTTCAATCTTTGCCCAAGCATCACCATAGTCAACATGAATATGGATAGGTTCATGTTCCTCCGAGTAGATATAAAATCTAAAACCAAATATTTGTAATAATGTTGGCATAACATAGATATTTTGTGCAAAGGTAGGTATATTTTTCTACACCTCCAAATTTTTGTCCATTTTTTGTGAACTAAAAGATTTGCTCAAGTCAAATAATTGAGGTTATTTTTGCGAACTGAGAATAAGATATTTTCTTATGTGTAGTTCGCGAAATCAAGAATCAAATCTGTTACCTGGCTCAGTCCTATTGTATGTATGATGATGACATATTAAATTTTGTTCGTGTTGTCTTCTTTTATGAGGCTTGTGACAGGCGACTAGCGAGGTGGCTATCGTACCAGCTGTATGTGGTAAATCTTGCAAGAAATGGCGAGAAATCGGGGTGTTTTTGCGCTTTCCTGCAAGAACGCACCACCACTTGGCACTTTTTCTTGCACACTCTTGATACGACCACTACTTTTGCGGTGACAATTCATTTATTCACCTCAAAAACATAATAGTATGAAGACAAAACTCCTACTCTGTTTCCTCACACTGGGGATGCTTACTGCCACAGCGCAGTTCCAAATCAAGCAGGAACCCACCCCGTGGGACAAACTCATCCCTAACAACATCAAGATTACCGAGAAAGTGGTGAACAACAAGCCCGCTGCAGCCCAGCCAGCCCGCGCCGAGCAAGCCACCCACCAAGTGAACTTCATGCTTGACTTCGATGCAGAGTCACAAGATGCTTACAGTATCGTTCTGGTCAACCAGGACGGTATGCTTACCAACCAGAATATCGGTATCCGTAAACTCCAATACGGTTCTAACAATGCCTCTGTCCCCGAAGGCACCTACGATATTGTCACCATCTTCGATGAATATCAAAACAAAGGAACGGCAGCACAGGCACGGCATCATGGCTTATTTGTCATCCATGATCATGTGACCATCGACCAAGATATGCAGCTCGACTTCTCTGCGGATGAAGCCAAAAACCATATCCAATTCCAGATGCTCAACAACGACGGCGAACCCATCGCCTGCCCTTCATACTCCAGGAGTGAAGACTGGCAAATGACCATGATTGAACAAGGCAATACACAATTAGCCTCTTACCAAAAAAAGGTTTTCTGCAAGGACTATGGAGAAGTAATCAGAGCACACGTTAGCGTTTACTTAAGCACGGAACAGGTGGGCGATTATCTAATAGATTATCAGAGCCTACCTGATTTCTATGTTAACGATGTGAGCGACAGATATGCTTTTGGCTCCTATTGCGTGACCATAGACTGGGATTGGAATATCTACACCTCGTATAAAGAAGTGCAAGGCGCTTCAGGTGATGTCACCCTTGCCAACGACCCGGCGAAGTTCAAGTTATATGAATACACTACTAAGGAGCAAGAACAAGATTATTATAATGAAGTTGAATTCCAGTTACACAATAATGCGCTAGATTGGGCTTATCGCTATGGTATAAATTTGAATTATACACCTCTTGAAAAAGCAGAAACCATTAAGTTCTATATCGGGGCCAGTGCCGACGAGAGCAAGGTGGGCTATGTTCCCTATATACAACCTCAGATATACAAAAAAGTGATTGCGGTAGATGGAGATTATGAGTGGGAAGACTGTATGCCGTTTTTTTATTCAACACCTATAACTCATACTAATGAGTCAATAGTCTTTGCAAATAGCGGTCTCGGTAACTATTGTGCAAATTATTGGCCTAATGATTTATGGAGTCTTCGCCCGGAGTGGGATGAGAATGAACAGGCCGTAGAACTGCATCCATCATGGCCGTCTCACCCCGCATTTACTTATCCGATAGACAAGAAGAAAGGGGAATGGGGAAACAGTTGCCCCATACTGATTACTAATCCAATGCAATATATAGACGCATATTATAATTATGTGGAAAATTCTGTCCAATACCAATATTTGGGACGCTATGGCGAAATATCAGATGATCACCGCAACAATGCATGGGTTAATATGACATTGAATGGGGGGGCAATTTATGAGGGCCTCGGCTTTAATCTTTATGATAATTTATCGCATAGTTATAACTTTTTTAGGGAACTGTTCAACGGTGTGGTCGATGCCACTATCACCAACGAAGCGATTAAGGTGGATGATCTGGACGGCTCAAACAATGCGCAGCTGCATTACACTGCCGGTGCCGAGGACGAGACACCGCCGACAATGACGATGCTGCACTTCAAGGACAACAATGGCGATGTGACCGACCGCTTCGCCACGGCCGAGGACGGCACGGTGGAGTTCAGCGCGGCAGACTTTAATTTCTTCTATACTCCCGATGGGGATTGTTCCTATTTCCGCTATGCACCCCAAGTGGTTCAAGTGGAGTATGCTCCCTATGGCACCGAGGACTGGAACGAACTGCCAGTTGAGGAGTTGCCCGAGTACTACTATCCCGTGATGGGCTGGTTCTACCGTGGCTCGCTGGCTGGGGTGACGGGGCAGGCCGAGAAGGGCTGGTTTGACCTGAAGTTCCGACTAACCGATGCCGCTGGCAACTGGCAGGAGCAGGTCGTGAGCCCCGCCTTCCGCATCGATGACCTCGCCTACTCGAGCGTGGCGACTGTCGGTAGCGGTAATGCCCGTGAAGTGGCTCGCTACAGTCTCGATGGTCAGCGTGTTGATGCCAATCACCAAGGCGTGACCATCGTCAAGATGAGCGACGGCAGTGCCCGTAAAGTGCTGGTTAAGTAATATCACATCTCTCGCAGATAACGCAGATTTTTCAAATTAACAAAAGCCGTTTGGCAGGGTTTCTGTCAAGCGGCTTTATCCATCTGCTTTTCGCGTGATTATTGGTTTAATTGTTACGTGAGTTCGGCAAAACTGCGATAAAGAGAGCGCAGTTTTCGTTGAACTCACGTTGTGTTTGCCTGCTTGCAAATAAAAAATATGTTATAAAGCATAAAAAGTTTGGTGGGGTGAAAGAATTGCAGTAATTTTGCATCTTGAAATCTTGAGTCACTAGATGTTCGAGATTTCCTAGACATGCTAGAGAGCAAGAATACATTCAACTTTAAACTTAAAACTCTAAACTAAATAAAGTTATGGCAAGATTTGATAAGGCTATGTTAGCCGAGAAGTATGGCATCACTGGCGTGACCGAGGTGCTCTACAACCCCTCTTACGAGGTGATGTTCAACGAGGAGACCAAGCCCGGACTCGAGGGCTACGACGTGGGTGTCGAGACCGAGCTGGGTGCCATCAACGTGATGACGGGTGTGTTCACCGGCCGTTCTCCCAAGGACAAATTCATCGTGATGGACGAGAACTCGCGCGACACCGTGTGGTGGACCAGCGAGAACTACAAGAACGACAACAAGCCTGCCTCGATTGAGACCTGGAACGCTCTGAAGGCGCTGGCTCAGAAGGAACTCTCGGACAAGAAGCTGTATGTCGTTGACGGCTTCTGCGGCACCCACAAGGATACCCGCATGAAGGTGCGCTTCATCATGGAGGTGGCCTGGCAGGCACACTTCGTGACCAACATGTTCATTCGCCCTCAGAACGAGGAGGAGTTTGACCAGGAGCCCGACTTCGTGGTGTTCAACGCCAGCAAGGCCAAGGTCGAGAACTACAAGGAACTGGGTCTGAACAGCGACACCGCCGTGGTGTTCAACGTCACCAGCAAGGAGCAGGTGATTATCAACACCTGGTACGGTGGCGAGATGAAGAAGGGCCTGTTCTCGATGATGAACTACTTCTTGCCGCTGAAGGGTATCGCTGCCATGCACTGCAGCGCCAACACCGACATGAACGGCGAGAACACCGCCATCTTCTTCGGTCTCTCGGGCACCGGCAAGACCACCCTGAGCACCGACCCCAAGCGCAAACTCATCGGCGACGACGAGCATGGCTGGGACGACGAGGGCGTGTTCAACTTTGAGGGCGGTTGTTATGCCAAGGTCATCAACCTCGACGCCGAGGCTGAGCCTGACATCTACAACGCCATCCGCCGCGACGCACTTCTCGAGAACGTCACCGTCGACGAGAACGGCAAGATTGATTTCTCCGACAAGAGCGTGACCGAGAATACCCGCGTGAGCTACCCCATCTACCACATCAAGAACATCCAGCGCCCCTACAGCCACGGCCCCGCCGCCAAGCAGGTGATTTTCTTGAGCGCCGATGCATTTGGTGTGCTGCCTCCCGTGTCGATTCTCGACAGCGAGCAGACCAAGTACTATTTCCTGAGTGGCTTTACCGCTAAGTTGGCTGGTACCGAGCGCGGCATCACCGAGCCCACCCCGACCTTCAGCGCATGCTTCGGCCAGGCATTCCTCGAGCTGCATCCCACCAAGTATGCCGACGAGCTGGTCAAGCGCATGGAGAAGAGCGGTGCCAAGGCTTATCTGGTCAACACTGGCTGGAACGGCACAGGCAAGCGCATCTCGATTCGCGACACCCGCGGCATTATCGACGCCATCCTCAACCACAGCATCGACAAGGCTCCGACCAAGGTGATTCCTTACTTCAACTTCGTCGTTCCCACACAGCTTGAGGGCGTTGACACTGGCATCCTTGACCCGCGCGACACCTACGCCGATCCCGCACAGTGGGAAGAGAAGGCCAAGGACCTGGCAAGCCGCTTCATCAAGAACTTTGTCAAGTATGAGGACAACCCTGCTGGCAAGGCTCTGGTCGCCGCCGGTCCGCAGCTCTAAGACAAAAGAACAGAAGGACATAAGATTTTTTCTTAACTTCTTCAATCAATTAGCGAGCGGGGCAACAATTCGTTGCCTCGCTCGTTCTTATTTTATGTTAATAAATTGGTGGGGTTGCGAGTTTTATAGTAAATTTGCAAGTTTTCTAGAAAATCTAGATATCCTAGAGGCTCTAGATTCACTAGATATTCTCGACTTTCGTTTGAAAAAACTGATAATAACGATATGAAGAAGTACAATCTGATTAACAACACGCTGGGATGGCTCGTGTTTGTGGTGGCTGCAGTGACCTATCTGCTCACCATCGAGCCCACCGCCAGCTTCTGGGACTGCCCAGAGTTTATCGCACAAGGTTTCAAGAGCGAGATTGGTCACCCGCCCGGCAACCCCATCTTTATTCTCACCGCACGATTCTTCACGCTGTTTGCTGGTGGTGATGTGACGGCTGTCGCCAAGTGTGTCAACGCCATGTCGGCTCTGTTCAGTGCTGCCACCATCTTATTGTTGTTCTGGACGATTACCCACTTGGTTAAGAAGTTGGTTGTCAACGATGGCGATGAGGACAAAATGACGTTGGCCCAATATCTGGTAGTGATGGGTAGCGGTGTGGCAGGTGCTTTGGCTTACACCTGGAGCGACACCTTCTGGTTCAGTGCCGTCGAGGCCGAGGTCTATGCCTTCTCGTCGTTCTGCACTGCCCTGGTGTTCTGGCTCATTCTCAAGTGGGAGAGCCGCGCCGACGAGCCTGGCAGCGACCGTTGGTTAATCTTGATTGCTTATATCTTTGGTGTTTCGCTGGGTGTTCACTTGTTGAACTTGCTGTGCATCCCCGCTATCGCCTTGGTGTTCTACTACCGCAAGTACAAGAATACCAGCGCCAAAGGCTCGATTATTACCCTGCTCATTTCATTTGCCATCATCGTCGCTATCCTTTATGGCCTTGAGCCTGGCTTCGTCGAGATGGGACAGAAATTCGACCTGTTTGCTGTCAACACGCTGGGCATGTCGTTCAACATGGGTGTCATCATCTATGCCTTTGTGCTCATAGCAGCCTTGGCTTGGAACATTTGGGAAGTGTATCAAGGCACCAACGACCTGCGCATCAAGATTTCGTTTACCCTCGCCATTGTGCTCTCGGGCATACTTCTACTGGGTGACAGTTGGTGGCTACCGATTCTGTTGTTCATCGGTCTGTGCGTCTATTTGTTCAAATATTGCAAGGCTGTGCCTCGCCGCATCATGGCCAACATCTCGCTGAGCATCTTGGTTATCTTTATAGGTTTTGCCAGCTATGGCGTTATTCTCATCCGCAGTAACGCCAACACGCCGCTCGACGAGAACTCGCCCAACAACACGTTTGCTTTGGCCAAGTACCTTAGCCGCGAGCAGTATGGTGAGACTCCGCTGCTCTATGGCCGCACCGTCTTCAGCCAGGTGGTCTACCAAGAGCAGGCCAACGGCACGATGAAGCCGATGATCAACGAGGGCCCTATGCAGTATGCCGAGGAGGTGAAGCAGAACCCGAATGACCCCGACCATTACAAGGAGTTGGGTTACAAGAAAAACTATGTGTTTGCCCCCGAGCAGAACATGGTTTTCCCGCGCATCCACAGCGAGGCTCACGCTCAGCAATACCAAGACTGGCTAGGCATGGAAGGCACAACGGTTGAAGCCACCACCCGCCTTGACCGCGACGGCAACGCCTCGGCAGGCAAGGAGCAAGCCATCAAGCCCACTGTACTGGAGAACATCCGCTTCTTCATCGACTATCAGTTGAACTATATGTACTGGCGCTACTTCATGTGGAACTTTGCCGGTCGCCAGAACGACATCCAGGGCATGGGCGAGATCACCCAGGGCAACTGGATCTCGGGCATCCCCTTCATTGACAACCCGCGTCTGGGCGATCAGAGCTTATTGCCCGACGATTTGGGCAAGGGCAACAAGGGGCACAATGTGTTCTACCTGCTGCCTCTGCTGCTGGGTATCATTGGTCTGCTGTGGCAAGCCTATCGTGGCAAGCGCGGCATCGAGCAGTTCTGGGTCGTGTTCTTCTTGTTCTTCATGACAGGCATTGCCATCGTGCTCTACCTGAACCAGACTCCTAGCCAGCCACGTGAGCGTGACTATGCCTATGCAGGCTCGTTCTATGCCTACGCCATCTGGATTGGCCTGGGTGTAGCCGGCCTGTGGCGTGGCATCTTGGCATTGATGGCCAAGAAGGACAAGAAGAGCGGCAAGCGTGAGGAACTGGGCCACACCAGCAAAGGGCTGGCGATGGCCGGAGTTGCAGCACTGGTGGGTCTGTTAGTTCCCATTCAGATGGTGAGCCAGACATGGGATGATCACGACCGCAGTGGCCGATATGCCGCACGCGACTTTGGCATGAACTATCTGTCCAGTATCGACAAGAATGGCATCATCTTTACTAATGGCGATAACGACACCTTCCCGTTGTGGTATGCCCAGGAGGTAGAAGGTTATCGTACCGACGTGCGTGTGGTGAATTTGAGCTACCTGTCAACCGACTGGTACATCGCTCAGATGCAGCGTGCCGCCTACGACAGCAAGCCGTTGCCCATGCAGGCCACCAACATGACCTATGCTTACGAGAACCGCCAGTTCAACTACTTCATCACTCCCGACACCAGTGTACGCATGCCAGTGATTGACGCGTTGAAACACCTGTATAGCAACGAGAACATCAACAACGCTTATGGCATGAGCGAGATTCGCTACCCGCTGTGCTTTATCCCCGTCAATGCCGATGAGGCAGTTGCCGCAGGTGTAGTTCCTGCCGATCGCAAGGATATGTGCCAAGAGACTATCGACTTGGATCTGACCAAGATGGGCAGTGGCATGACTTCGAGCCAGGTGATGAGCCTCGACTTCATTGCATCGAGCATCGCTGAAGGCTGGAAGCGCCCGTGCTACTTTGCTATGACGGTTCCCGAGAGCTACTACCTGGGACTGGTGCCGTATATGCAGAACACCGGCATGGCCTATCAGATCACGCCCATCAAGACAGACATGAACAATCGTGGCGACATCCCCTGCAACACCGATAAGATGTATGACATTGTGATGAATAAGTTCCAGTGGGGTGGCCTAGACAAGGCTGAGCCTGGGACGCTGTACCTCGACGAAACCATCCGCCGCATGGTCACCACCACGCGTACTACGCTTGTCAGTCTGGCTGAGACACTCATCGAAGAGGGCCGTACGGCTCAAGCAGGTATCGAGGCTGGCAACGCCACCTTCCTCGGTAAGGATGCCAAGGCATATGCCGACGACCGCTTCCAGAAGGCGTACAAAGTGCTTGACCTGATGATGCAGAAGTTGCCCGCCAAGGCATCACCCTATGCCATCCAGATGGGCCAACACATTGCCGAAGCCTACGCAGCACTGGGCAAATATGCAGGTAATGATCAGGCCAAGCAGAAGGCCATTAAGCTGCTTGAGGAGGAGATTCTGCGATATGGCGACTATTGCCGCTACTACCAGTCGCTCAGCCCCAGCAACTATGCCCGCATCACCAACGCCGACCGCTTTATCAATGAACGCTACATGGCTTACCTGTTTGCCTCCTATTCCGATATTGTCGACCAGAACAAGGTCGAAGAGCTGGTCAAGAAGGTTCAGGCCCGTGGTGTGAACATCGATCGCATCTTTGCAGCCAATAACTAAGACCGTCATTCGGGCTGGCAGACCACTTCGTTGGTAGGTTTTTATACCCTCTACCAATGAAATGGTTTACCAGCCCGAAGCGCTATCTAAACACTAAAAAATGCTCGTCGAACGTCCGCCGCTGCTTTATCGCATGCTATTTCCCGAGACCGTGTGGCGTATCCACAAGCGAGAACACACGGTCTACCTCACCTTTGATGATGGCCCCATCCCCGAGGTCACGCCATGGGTGCTAGACTTGCTTGACCAGTATGGCATCAAGGCAACCTTCTTCTGCGTGGGTGACAATGTGGCCCGCAGCCCCGAATTGTTTGCCGAAATCAAGCGTCGGGGACACAGTGTGGGCAACCACACGATGAACCACCTCCAGGGTGCTAAGGTGACTACCCGCCGCTACTTGCTCAATGTGTATCACGCCCATGAACTCATCGACAGCCCGCTGTTCAGGCCGCCGCATGGCCTGCTGCGTTGGGCGCAGAGCAAGGTGTTGCGCTCGCGCTTTACCATCATCATGTATGACCTGGTCACTCGCGACTATAGCAAGAAACTCACGCCCGAGCAAGTGTTGGACAATGTCAAGCGATATGCCCGCAACGGCTCCATTATCGTCTTCCACGACTCGCTCAAGGCCCAGAAGAACCTGCGCTACGCACTGCCCCGTGCCATTGAGTGGCTTCAGGAACAAGGATACAAGTTTGATAGGATCGGTGGCAAGTAGCGGTGTCGCCCTACCCCCTAAAGGGGGAACTTCAATTCTCCATTATCCATTCTCAATTTTCAATTAAAAGAAAAGGCTCGTGCGCTGGGTTTTGAGGCTTGCGGCATCGCCCGCGCACACCGCGTCGATGATGATGCGGTGACGCGCTATGACCGCTGGCTTGCCCAGGGGCGCAACGGTTGCATGGCGTGGGCAGCCCGTCACCGCGAACTGCGCGATGACCCCGAAGGGTTGCTTCCTGGAACCAAATCGGTCGTAGTGGTGGCGATGAACTATTATCCACCTCGCCTACAGCCTGCCGACGCACCGCAGTTTGCCTACTATGCCTATGGTCGCGACTACCACGAGGTGATCAAGCAGCGGTTGAGGCAACTGGCAACTGCCATAGAGCAAATTGCCCCCTGCCAAACGCGGTGCTGCGTCGACTCAGCCCCCATTCGCGAGCGTTACTGGGCACAACAGGCAGGGCTAGGCTTTATTGGCCTGAACAATGCCTTGATTCTACCCGAGCGGGGTTCATACTATTTCCTAGGAATCATACTTACCACTCTAGAACTGGAGCCTGATGCGCCCTGCACGCTGTCGTGCGGCGAGTGTCGGGCTTGTATTGATGCCTGCCCGTCGGGAGCATTGAGTGGCGATGGGGCGGTCGATGCACGACGATGCCTGTCGTGTCTCACCATCGAGCATCATGGCGAGTTGCCCGAGTGGGTTTCCAGCGTGCTAGGCAACCGCGTGTTTGGTTGCGACGAGTGCCAGAAGTGCTGCCCCCACAATCGCCATGCACAGCCTACTGCAATCACTGAGTTTCACCCTACCGATGACTTCTTGTCATTGACCCGCGACCGCATCGCTAGCATGGATCAACAAGAGTTCAGCCGCCTATTCAGCCATAGCGCCGTCAAGCGCGCCAAACTCGCCGGCCTTCAACGCAACCTTTTAGTTAGCCCTGAAGGATGACTGTCTCGATGTCGTCGGGGACGTAGATGGGGCCGGTGTAGTTCTGGGCGGCCTCGGCGGTATAGGTAAGGCGGCGGATGGTAAGGTACTTGTCCTCGGTGTGGTATAGGACAAGGTGTTTCACGCCCAATTGTTGTGCGACTCTGCCTGCGTCGAGGGCAGTACTGTGGTGCTTTTCATAGGGATTGAACTGCGCACGATCCTTATAGAGGCAGAATGCCTCGCTCAGCAGCCAATCGCAGCCGCGCGCCCACGGCTCAGCGACATCGCTATAAGGCTCGTCACCCAAGCAGGTAAGACGCTGACCATCGGGCAACAAGGCACTGAACCCAAACTGTTTGGTCTTGGTCGATCCGATGTCAAAGCAGGTAATCTCCATGTCGTCGACCTGTAGCTGCTCGCCATGCTTGACCTCACGCAGGATGATGGTGTCGTCGAGGGCACTGTAAATCTTGCGGGGCATCATCAAGGTACACATGGTGCGCAAGGCATAGGCGCCTTCGTCATGGCAATAGATGGTGAGCGTGCCTTGGAACTTTCCCTTATGGATCAAGGGCGAAATCTTGCGAATCATCCAAATGACGCCCATGATGTGGTCGGTGTGGCAGTGAGTGAGAAAGAGATGATGTATGCGCTCAAAGGGGATGCCTGCACGATGCAACTGACGAAAGATGCCATTGCCGCCGCCGGCATCCACCATCATACCCCCTCCTGGCGTCTCTAGCCAGAAGCAGGTGTTATAGCAACGGGTACACATCGCATTGCCCGTACCCAGCATCGTTAGTTTACTGTTCTCAATTCCCACTTCCTTATCCTTAGTTTTGAATGATAGGCAACTCAATGGCAAAGGTTGTGCCACGACCCAACTCACTCTCCTTGACGTAGATGCGACCACCGTGGTACTCCTCGATGATGCGCTTGACCAGTGTCAGTCCCAATCCCCATCCGCGTTTTTTGGTGGTGAAGCCCGGGTTGAACACGTTCTTGAAATTCTTGCGAGCGATGCCCTTGCCCGTGTCCTTGACGAAGATGATTGCCTGGCCATCACCACGGGTCACCGTGATGTCGAGCTGTCCCTCGCCATCCATGGCGTCAACGGCATTCTTGGTGAGGTTCTCCATTACCCACTCAAACAGCGACTGGCACAACATGATACCACAGTTCTGCGAATCGTCGAGGTGCAATGTGAGTTCCACGCGCTTGGGGATGCGTGTTCGCATATAGGCCAGGCTTTGCTCCACCGCCTCGTTGATAAACGCCAGTTCCTTGTCGGGCATCGAGCCAATCTTGCTGAAGCGGTCGGCGATGACGCTGAGCCGGTGCACATCCTTGTCCATATCGGCGACGATGCCAGGGTCGGTTCCCATCGACTCGAGCATTTGCGTCCATGCCATCAATGACGAGATGGGCGTGCCCAGCTGGTGAGCCGTTTCTTTCGAGAGTCCCACCCACACGCGGTTCTGCTCGGCCTTTTTCACGCTGATCAAGGCAAAGTAGGCCACCGCCAGGAAGATGAGCATCACCGCTAACTGGATATAGGGGAACCACGCCAGCTGCCGCAAGGTGGTCGAGTCCTCGTAGTAGAGGTGTTGCGTGGTCTCGTCGTCAATCTTAATCTCAATCTTGTTGCTTGAGTTCTGTAGCCGTGCCAGTTTCTTCTTTAGGTACGACATGTTCACATCACTGATGGCATAAGGTGCCAGCGAGTCAATGGGTTCGGGCAATCGGAAGTTGCGGTGCAGCATAATCTCACCCTGGTCATCGACCAGCAGCACGGGAATATTGTGGTTTCCCTCGATAATGCTCAACAAGAAGTCTACATCGGTCTGCATCGCTGGCATAGGTTCGCCCATGCTGTCAGTTTGTTCGGTGCCTATGGTGGCAAGCTCTTTGGTGGCATTGGCCCAAATCTCCATGCGGTCGCGTTCCTGTTGCGTCAAGTCGCGCACAATGCGGTTGGACATATAGATAAAGCCAGCCACGAGGATGACCGACACCACCATGAGACCCATCTTCCAGATGCGCCTCGAGTCATAGATGTTGCGCAACGTCAATTTCACGAGCACATATAATTTGAGGATGCAAAAGTAGTGAAAAAAATCTACATACCGAAAAATTTGACATTACGATGCTGTACAAGTGCCTTTGTTGCGCTTAAAAAAATATCCGATTTGGGATAACAGGATTTGGATGGTTCGTTCCTTCTCGCCAAGCAGTTCGCGGAGTGTTGTGACTTCGGCAGGATTAACACCTGCCACAACTCGACCGCCGACGCTATGCCGAGGTCGACGCCCCTTATTGGTAATATAAAAGTAAAATAAAGGATTTATTATTTTATTTTTAGCCATAAAAGTAAAATAATCAGATTTTTTATTGTACCTTTGCGGCAAAATACTTAGAATTATGATAAACTTAGAAAATTTTGAGGCTGGCCATTATGAGTCTGGATATGGGTATAAGTTCTTTGTGCCTAATATGATAAACGATGAATGGGAGTGGCATGACCCCGTGATTTCTCAATTATTAGAGAGGGCTGCTATAAGACTCGGTGAACTGAACTCGTTTTCGCGTTTTGTTCCTAATCTGGACTTATACATACAGCTCCATGTGACTAAAGAGGCCGTTGTGTCAAGTCGCATAGAAGGGACTCAAACCCGGATGGATGAGGCGCTCTTGCCAGAAAGTGAGATTAAACCTGAAAGAAAAGATGATTGGAAAGAGGTTAATAATTATATTGTTGCCATAAATCATGCCATTGGAAGTTTGGAGAAGCTTCCGATATCTTCACGCTTGATTAAATCAACGCATAAGTTGCTTTTAGATAGTGTGCGAGGCGAGCATAAGCTTCCAGGAGAGTTCAGGACTAGCCAAAACTGGATAGGAGGCAATAGTCTGATGGATGCAAAGTTCATCCCTCCTCATCACGACTACCTGAATAAACTCATGGGGGA
>JAEEVE010000053.1 GCA_016290765.1 Muribaculaceae bacterium | reverse complement strand
GTTACTCACCAGTGCGCCGGTCGCCATCGAGAGTATTGCTACCCTCATGCTGCCCCTCGACTTGCATGTGTTAAGCCTGTCGCTAGCGTTCATCCTGAGCCAGGATCAAACTCTTCGTTGTTAGTATTGTCATGTCTTTCTTTGCAGAAAATAATATATGGACATGGCCCGACGAAGGTAGACCGACTGCCTCTCCGGACATACGCTGGATTACCTGTTTCGTATTTCAAAGGAACCTCATGTGCCGGGAGCTCCGGAATACCTTCCTTGTCTCTTGCACTTGTCAAATTCCTTATTGGCTGCAAACATTTCAAAGGTCTCTGTGCCGAAAATTTCGGCGGAAAAAAATCGCTCGCTCATCTTTGGCTGAGTCGCGAGGCGAAAGTGGTGCAAAGTTACGGCGAATTCCTGACGCGGCAAAATTTCTGGCCGATTTTTAACAATCTTTCAGGTTTGAGCCTGGCCGGACCTCCGCCCGGACGCGCCGTTTCCCGTTTGCGGGTGCAAAGGTACGGCGACTTTTTCACATCCACCAAATTTTTCGGCCACTTTTTTTAGAAAAAACCTACTTTTTTCGGCTTTTTCGGTTTACACCTTATTATATATAATAAAATCGCGACAGGACGGCACGAAAAAAGCCTGGCGGAACCAGGCTGGAATTGTGTATCTGCGATGTGTTATCTATGCTGCTTGACAAGACGGATGGTTCCGTCGGGGTTATACTCAAGGCGGTCGATGCATATTGAACGCAGTGCGTTCTCGCCGTTTGAAAGGTCACTACAGTGATATAGCACATACCACTGGCCCTTGAACTGAACTATTGAACCATGGCTCATGGCGCAGCTCTGAGGCCCCAAGAAAACACCCATCGAGCGCCATGGCCCCAGTGGCGAATCGCTGATGGCATATTGTAGGCGGTTGGCATTCTCGTTGTTGTCAGCGTAGGATAGATAGTAACGCCCATTGTATTTGTGAACCCATGCAGCCTCGTGGAAATCGTTGATTCCTTCCATCTTTCGGAGCGGTTCTTTGAGTGAAATCATGTCGTCGTTGAGTGGCGCACCATAGCAGTTGCTGCCACCGCCGTAGTAAAAGTAGGCCTGTCCGTCGTCATCGACAAACACAGCGGGGTCAATCAAATCCCAACCACCGACTCCCTGCATGGGCTGGTCCAGGACGCGAAAATCGCGATCGGGCTTGTCGCTGACAGCGACGCCAATTTTCCATGAAGGCGCAACATTGCTCTCGCTGGGGTGAGGAAAGTAGAAGTAGTACTTGCCATTGCGATAGGCACAATCGGGTGCCCACATGAACCCACCCTCGGGCCTGCCCCATGGCACCTGGCTTGCTCTCAAGATCTCGCCATGGTCGGTCCAGTGCTTAAGGTCGGCCGACGAGAACACATGATACTGGTCCATGAGGTCACAACCTCGTGGCGGATCGATATCATGTGACGGGTAGACATAGAGGCGCCCATCGTTCCAAACATGCCCCGACGGGTCGGCTGTGTACATGTGAGTAATGAATGGATTGGGACCCAGCTCAAGGCTTGTCGCCTTGCAACCAGCGACGAGCATAGCCAAAGCGGCAATGATGATATATATATGGAATGATTTCATGTTGCAAAATTACGACCATTGCAGCACTTGCCATGCTACAATGGTCGCAAATTATAGAAAAAATCAATGCTACTTGCGCTTGCGGTTGCGCACACTGCGCGTTGCGCTACTTGACGACGATGTTGTCGACTTGGGTTTGCGCTGCTTGATGTTGGTCTTCTTAGACTTGGATGAGCTTGAGGTGCTCTCCTTGGCCTTAGATCCACGTTTGGTCGAGCGCTTGACACTCGACTTTTTCTCTTCTTTCTTTGACTGTGTCACTTCGCCATCTTCACCTTCCTCGGTTTCGGCCTCAGCCTGCTCTTGCTCGAGTTTCTCCCGTGCTTCCTTTTGAGCCAAGAGCACCTCACGGTCGGGCACCCACAGGTCGTTGTTGAAAGCCTGCAGACGGTTCTCGATACTATCTCGCGCATGAGCCAGATCTTTCTCCTCGGGATAGAGTTGCATGAGCGAGAGGTTACGCAGGTTCTTAGTCTTGTAGATGTCGCCTGTGTACATGTTCAGTTTGAAGAAATCATCCAAGCTGTAGCGCGGCAAGTTGTTGTCATCGTCGGTGAAGACATACTGATTGGCCATATAGGGTCGTATGTCGTTGAGTTTGACCCAGAACATGGGATACTTGATGGCCTCGCCACCGAACTCATCGGTGCGGTGCAGCACTGGACACACGGCCTCGACACGCGTCTTCATCTGGTTGCTGCGCGTGTCAAACTCCCACCGCTCGATGATATAGTAGCTGAGCACCTCGTTGCCAGGAATGTCAGCATCCTCGATGGTGTATTTGGGATTCTTTTCGGTGCTTCCCTTTGCGGGGCTATACATCACATGGAATCGGTCGAGCAACTCTCCCACATTGACCTTGAACTCGTCGGTGAACATTTCTCGTCCATCGAGGTATTCATATGCCGTGATCTGGTTGTTTGCCAGCAGCCGCATGATGATAAAGAACAAACTCTGTCCGTCCTCATTAGGCTCCTCGGGGTAATATAGTGCCGGGTTTTTCCCCTTGGTGAGGTCAAGCGACCGGTAAATGACCTTCATCCACTGGAGATCGGCGTCGCTAGGTTGACGCTGCTCGAAGAACGCCTGCTGTCGGTCGGTGATGACCACACCATTGTCTTCCTTTTTCTTGCGGCCGTCTGCGTCGGTTTTCTTCACCACCTGCGCCTGAATGGCACTGGCGACGAACACGGTCAACAATAGCACGATGATGAATCTAAACTTCTTCATATTCTAATTGAGACTTTCTTTTAATTAATGATGACCTCCATGGGCGAGATGTCGCGTGTGACACCGTCGGGGCCTGTGGCCTTCACCTTGGTGATATAGAATCGCTTACCGTGCTGCAAACGCCGGATAGCGTTCATCTGTCTCTCGCTGAAATGAGATCCCGATGAGATTTCGGGTATAGCATTACCCATCTGGTCAAAGAAGACCATCTCAAAGCTAACCACCTTATAGTCAATATTCAGCATATCGTCGTCGATGGCCGCATCCAATCCCTTGGCAGCAAGGAGCGAAGCCTTGGGGAAGGGTCGTCCGCCCTTGTAGCGGTTGGCATTTCCCTTGGCGTCGTTATAGGTGATGAACGGTGTCGGATCGGGCAGCTTACGCACACGGAACTTGGTAGTACCCACATTCATGCGCTGTCCTTCCATCTCGGCCGTCACCGTAATCTCGCAGGTGGCTCCCACCTGAGTGGGTCGTGCAATCCATCCGTCAGCTCCCTTGGTGAGCGAGCCGTTGGTCATCGTTGCCGAGATGCTTCCCTCGGGCACACCTGGCACAGCAATTGACACGGGGTTGTTGATACCGGCATAGAACACGTTCATCATCGTAGCACTAACGGTAGCGAGCGGGTCAATAACAGTGTAATCGCTCTTAAAATCACGGCGTGTAACACTGCCGTCACGGCCCACGACCTCGATGTAACCCGAGTACTCGTGTTTTCCTGCCGAGCTGGCTCCTACCTCGTAGAGTCCCTTGTCATTGCCCAGTCGCACGCCGTTGACATAGACGATGGGCCGCTGTGTGGTGTCTACTGCAGCCAGAACTATGTTGGCCGAGTACTTAGTACCACGCATTACAATGCGGGACTGCGGCACTACAAATGCATTGACCAAGTTTACACGCAAGTCGCCCAAGTCAACATTGGTGATGAGTTGGTTCAACACCTCACCCTCGGCATATCGTATATCGTTCTGGAGCTTGCTCATCAGTGTGATGGCTGCGATGGTGGGCATGTTCTCAAACATGGTTTCTTCCCAAGTCTTCCCGCCAATCTCTCCGCTTGCCTTGGTCTTGATGGGTGCTGTGGATAACGCCTGCTCTAGGTTGGCTTTCTTCTGTGGATCGTCGAGGAACGACGTGATGAACTGCCGATACTGGTCGATGCGCGCTCTCAACTGCTTGCCCTTTCCGCCAGTTGGCGCGAGCATCACCTGCGATGCGGCATCAAGGTTGTCCTTATTCTGGATATTGTGTATATCGGCCTCCTCGCCGTCGGCTACACGCACAATCGCATATTTGAGCGAGTCGATATAATTATATAGCTTGTCGGTGCTGTTTCGCACATCCAACGCCTTGTCGAGCCACACTTTTCCCTTCCCGGGGTTCTTCTGGTTGAACTCCTGGAGTTCAGCGAACAACGCCTGGTTTCGGGCTGTAATGGTTCGGTTTGATCGCGTCAGTCCATCCTCCACCTGGCTGAACCCGTTGAGCACATCGCTCGACACGTTCAGTGCCAACATGGCGGTCAGAACGATGTACATCAGGTTGATCATCTTCTGACGCGGTGACATGCGTCCCACCGACTGGTTTTTACCTACTGCCATTTATTAATTGATAATTAAGAATGGAGAATTGAGAATTATTGATTATCAGAATCGGGTTCTAGCCCTGGCATACCCGGCATGGGTCTATACATGTTCACGGTCATGGCCTTGATCATCTTCTCATAGACACTGTTGAGCTGCTTCATGTAACGAGCCATCTTCTCGGTCTCATCACAATAGTGTGCGCTCTCGGCAGCCGACTTCTCATACATGTCGCGGATGTCCTTGAGGCCACGATTGACACGGTCGATGGAATCAAGCTGCGAGCTGATGCTCTTGAGCTGGATTTCGTAGATGGTGTTCAGTCCGCTAATGTTCTTGTTCAGGCTCTCCATCTGCTGGACATATCCCGTGCTGCTCTGGGTAATGTTCTCGCTGTTGTCGGTGATGGCGTGGTAACTCTGCAGCAGCGTCTCACTCACCTGGTTAAGGGCAGTTGTTGTTGCTGCCAGGCGCTCCATTTGCTCGCTGATCGATGCCATCTGGCTCAAGTACTGCTGGGTAGCATCGGTGAGCTCGGCCATACGGCTGAGTTGGTCGCTAGCAGCCGACATCTTGGCAATGCTCTCACTGAGCGAGCGCGTATCGTCCTCACTCAGTTCGATGCCTGCTGGCAAGCCCACGGCAGCACGTGCCTCGGCACCACTCACCCCGCTGGCAAATCCGTCAGTTTCAACAACCTCACCGGCGCCGCCACCATTATTAATATAGATGCCGCCGCCACCGCCACCCATCTCTACGCGGTCTTCGGGATCGTGAGATGCTAGTACGGGGAAAACTTCTTCCCACTTGTAGGTTTTTTCTGGCCTGTCAAACGCAGTGAGCAAGAACATCAACACCTCTGTACCCATGCCGATACTGAGCAGGGTATTGCCACCTGGCAGGTGAAGGATTTTGAACAGTGCGCCCCAAATCACGACGGCAGCACCGATACTATATGCGAAATTGAAAAACCGCTGTCCTCGGTCATCACTGAGGAATCGCGCAATGGCATTAAGCTTTCTCATCTTATTAATAATTGAGAATTGAGAATTGGGAGTTGAGAATTATTCATCCTCGCTTCTTGGTTCTCGTTTCTTGGTTCTTGTTTTAAATTCTTAGTTTTTGCGTTTAACCTTGCCGAAGCCCACACGGGAGCGGACACAACGGAAGCCTATGTAGCTGCGCTGCTCATTCTGATACTCCCACATGCGAATGTCACTGCGGATGTTGTGCGCCACGTCTTTCCACGAACCGCCACGCACAATCTTTCGCGACATCTTGTAGGGGTCTTCCTTTGCGATGTTGTAGCGATACTCGGGGTTGAGGTCACTGGTCATTCGGTCAATGCTCTCGGTGTAGGCAGTGGATGTCCATTCGCTGACATTACCGGCCATATCAAAGAGTCCGAAGTCGTTGGGTTGGTATGTACCGACGGGTGCACTGATGATGCTACCGTCCTTGACGTAGTTACCCTCCTGAGGCTTGAAATTGGCATAGAAGCATCCATCGTCCTCGGTCAGTGGCACATCGCCCTCCCATGGGTACTTATTGCCATTCTGTCCTGCACGTGCAGCATACTCCCACTCGGCCTCGGTAGGCAATCGGAACGGCTCGACATAAACGCCCTCCTTGCCCAAAGCACGCTTGAGATACTCGGTGCGCCACACGCAGAATGCATTAGCCTGCTCCCAGCTCACACCCACCACGGGGTAGTTGTTGTAATTGCCATTAGCAAAGTACATGCGCACATAAGGCTCGTTGTAGGCGTTGTCAAAGTCGTTGACCCAGCACGTGGTGTCGGGGAAGATATTGACGATGTAGGTATTGACAAAGTCAAACTCGTTCTGCAACGGGCGTGTGATGGTTTGGCGAACAATGCGTCCGTCGTCATCGATAAAGGCGGTATCCTTGCTGATAATGGGATTGGTTGTGGGCACAGCGTGATCGGTGTTGTAGTCACGCCGCGTCGGGTCAAAACGATTCTTGCGCTTTGCCGCCTCGGTGAGGTTATAAATCTCATATCGGAAGTTCATCTGTGCCGGGTCAAGCTCCTTCACTCCTGTGATGGGGTTGATCTTGTAGACACTCTCGATGGCACGTTCCTCATCTTCGCTGGGGTTTTTCCAGGGGATGTTCCTGCTCCAGTCGAGGTGCGGCTTGACGGGATTACCCTCCTTGTCCTCCTCGATCTTAAACTCCTCGTTGCCACCATAGGCGGGGTCGGCGAGTCGCTCACGGATGATTGAGTCTCGCACCCAATAAACAAACTGCTTGTACTTTGAGTTGCTGATTTCGGTCTCGTCCATCCAGAACGCATCAACCGAGATGCCATGGGCTGTACTGTCCAAGCCCCAAACCGAGTCGCGTTGCGCCGGCCCTTCTCGCATCGAGCCACAATCGACGAGTACCATGCCATAAGGCGTGGGCTCGCTGAATGTAGAGGCACCAATACCAGTCACCTCGCCTCCGGCCATGCTACCGCGCCGCATCGCGCTGCACGAAGCCAGCACAATCGTGATTGCAAATATTAACAGTAACTTTTTCATATCTTCATTAATTGAGAATTGGGAGTTGAGACTTTTTCAGCCTCGTTTCTTGGTTCTCGTTTCTTGTATCTAGTGTCTCGCATCACATGATGCGGATGCTCTTGTGCTTGTTGTAGTTTCGCTCACCCATGTTGAGCTTGACGTTGTATTGCAAGAACAGTTCGTGGCTGCCGCTGCTGGCTTTGTGTATGGCCGATGTGGCATAGTCGTAACTGTAGCCAACAAAGAAATTCTTATAGTCGCAACCAATCATCACCGAGATGGCATCCTTATATCGATATCCCACTCCCGCACTGATGAAACGGTTGTATCGGAACCTTGCCGTTGCCTCGGCCTGAAAGGCGTTGAAATCGGTCTTTACCATCACCGAGGGCAGCAATTCAATTAACGTGTTATGCAATGGAATATTGCCACCTGCCATAAAATAATAGTTGCGGCCAGCGTCAAATTCATATTGGTGTTCCTCGTCGTCACCCATTTTCAAGGTGACCGTGGGTGCGGTAAGATGGGTCACCGATGCACCCACCCAGAAGCGCTTGTGAGTAAAAAACACGCCTGCGGCGCAGTCAAAGACTGTGCCTCCCACATCGCTCTGCGGAATGGCATCGTCGGCGCTGCTGTGTGCCTCGTCACCATCGATGGAAATAACCTGGCTGCCCTTGAACGACTCGTTGAGTATGCCGGCCTGAATGCCCACATTGAGCGTTCCTCCCAGCATCTTCTTTTTCCACGCCAACTGCAGCCCGGCTGTCGTGTTGCGGTAGAGACCCATCGTCTCGGCCTGTATCATGACCCCCGCTCCCCAACGGCGGTTAAGCAGCTTGAACGGCATGTCGGCCACGGCCAGAAAGGTCATGGGCGCGTGCTTGATACCCAACCACTGCAATCTACTGCCTGCGGTGATGTGAATAAAGTCAATGTTGCCCACTGCCGCAGCGTTATAGTAAGACGGCACGGCCCAGTACTGCGTGAGCTGCGCATCGGTCTGTGCCTGGGACTTCACGGCGACAAGGCACAACGTGAGGGTTAGCAATCGATATGTAATGCGATGAGCTCTCATGCTTTTACTCGAAGTAGAAGGTAACGACTACCATGTTGTTCTGCGCTTTGCTCACACTCTCGGTGAATCGCATCATCTCGGGGTAATCCTGCAGATCGGGTCGGTTTTTCTGCAATAGGTTTCGTAAGCCGAAGCAGAACTTCACCTCAGGACAAAGCTTGAAGAAAGGCAGGTAAAAATCGCATCCCATGCCCACTGTGAGCATGGCGTCGAAGTTCTGCAACTTCAGTTGTTCGCTGCGTTCCTTACCCACGTCATAGATGGGCATCACGCCGCAGTTGACATAGGGTCGCAGATTATGATAGCGCAACGCCGAAATCTTTAGGTCAATAGGGAGCACGATGTAGGTCGCTTTGACGTTCTGGCTCTGTCGGTAATGTGATAGCTCGGGCGCCTCTGGATCGCCCAGGGCGTTGCGGAACTGCACCACCTTGTTGCCGAAATACATACCCGGTGCCACGCGCAGGTTGAAGTGCGTGCCCAACCGCAGGTCGGCCATGACGTTGACACAGAAGCCTGGTGAGTGGCTAGGGATATCGGCATACCAGCTCTCACCATCCGCGGTGATAAAACCATTGTTAGTAATATTCAGGTCCTGGAAATTCAATCCTACCGAGAAGCCGTAGTGGATGCGTTTCATGTCGGCATACTGGCGGTTAAGGATTTTGTCATTGTCCTGTGCCAGTGCCGTCACGGCGCATGCCATCAGCGCGAACAGTGCAATATGTCGTAGTCGAATTTTAAGCATTGTAAACACTATAACGCAATTTTCCGACCGATATTGCATCTTGCTCTTTTAATTGAGAATTGGAATTGAGAATAAATTGTGGCGTTTTTAGAGGCGCAGGATGTACATGCGGCACCAGAGAGAGGCCGATGATGCACTGAGCCGATGGCACGGCACTGTGGCGGAACGACACGCGGATGTGCTGCAAAATTACAAAAAGAACAAAATTTACCTCTCATAAGCATGTTAAAGAGGCTTAAACGGCGCAAAGCAACATGATGTCATTGCTAAAAGTAGCTGAAAATTTGGACAGTTCATTGATTTGTCCTACTTTTGCACTGCTATGAAGCTATTCACGATTGTTACAGTCACATGGAACGCCGCTGAGGTGATTGGTCCCACGCTGCAGAGCGTGCGGCAGCAGACCTGCCGCGACTATGAATATCTGGTGGTCGACGGCGCATCGAAGGATCGCACTCTTGACCTGGTGCGCGAGGCCAATATTGAGGGAACTCGTATCTATAGCGAGCCCGACAAGGGACTCTACGACGCGATGAACAAGGCAATCCGCCTTGCCGAGGGAAAATACCTGATTTGGCTCAACGCGGGCGACCGCTTTGCCGCGCCCGATTCGCTGGCGCGTCTGGCGGCGCATGCCGAGGGCAGTCCGGGGGTCATCTATGGGCAGACGCAGCTGGTCGATGCCACGGGGGTCGTGGTGGGCATGCGTCATCTCACGGCACCTGCCCAACTCACAGCCGACAGTTTCAAGCAAGGCATGCTGGTGTGTCATCAGGCCTTTGTTGCGCGCCGCGACTTGATGCCGCAGTATGACCTACAGTACCGATTCAGCGCCGACTATGACTGGTGTGTGCGGGTGCTGAAGGCCAGCGAGCGCAACGAGTATGTAGGGGATGAGCCCATCATCAGTTTCCTGACCGACGGGCTCACCGACAAATACCATAAAAAATCACTGCTTGAGCGCTTCCGCATCATGTGCCACCACTATGGCACGCTGCCCACCATCATTAGGCATCTAGGATTTTTACCGCGCTACCTCAAGCGCAGAATAGGGCCCTGACCCCTCACTTGATGCCGCGCTGGTTGAGGGCGTCCTGGTAGCGGCGGGCATTGGCCATGTGGGTGCCATAATCAACGGCAAAGTTGTGGTAACCTGAGAAATCCTCGGCCGCACACATGTAGATGTAGTTGTGGTCGGGGGCGTTGAGCACCGCATCGAGCGTGCCCTTCTCAGGAATGCGAATAGGACCGGGGGGCAAGCCAGGATTCACATATGTGTTATAAGGCGAGATGGTGCGTGTCATCGCGTTGGTGATGCGCTTGATAGAAAAGTCGCCGATGGCATACTTCACCGTAGGATCGGCCTGCAGTGGCATCTTTTGCGCCAGGCGGTTGAGGTAGAGGCGCGCCACCTTGGGTCGCTCATCGGCCTTGGAAGTCTCCTCCTCGACAATCGACGCTACTATCGCCACCTCGTCGGGCGTCAGTCCCAGTTTGCGTGCCTTGCCCAGACGCTCCTCGTTCCAGAACTTGTCATAAAAGCCCTTCATCTTCACGAGGAACTCGGTGGGTGTGATGTCCCAATAGAACTCGTAACTGTCGGGCAGGAGCATGGCCGTGACGTTCTCGGGGGTGCGGCCCACGCCCACCAGCGCGATGGGATCGTTAAGGGTCTTGAGCATCTCGTCCTTCCCCATCATGAATTTGCCGCCCCAACGCTCGGCAAACTCCTCGCGCGTGCGCACATTATTGAATGTGAAGCGTATCCCGCTCTCGGCACCACTGCGCAAGAGCCTCATTACCTTGAAGGGCGAGTCGCCCTTGTTGACTTTAAACGCGCCCTGGCGACCACTGAGGTCGGCACCAGTCATACTCAAGAGTTTGCCCACGCGCTCGGCAAACTTCGTATCGATGTTTGCAGCGATGCTATCGGTGGCCACCTCGATGGACGATCCCTTGCGTAGCTTGATGAGACCACCATCGGGCGCACCCGTCGCGAAATAGGGGGCGAGCCACACACACAATGCAATCAGAGCGATGAGTACCGCCCCAACGATGGCCTTGATGGCCATGTTACTTTTTTTCTTTGCCATATATCTTTTGGATGATTGTAAACTAGAGACGCTAGATGGTCTAGAAATCCCAGATGCACTAGATGGTCTAAACATTGGCAAAATTACGAAATTTGGGTGATTTGTGGGTGTTTTTTCGAGTAGTAAAGGCGAAAAAAAGGGAAAAAACGCAAAAAAGTCACTTTTTTATTTGCCAGTTCAGAAAAAAGCAGTACCTTTGCAGTCGCTATTGAAAAGCAACATGATTTTCAGCTAGCTTCCGGAGAGGTGGGTGAGTGGCTGAAACCAGCAGTTTGCTAAACTGCCGTAGGGGTAACTCTACCGCAAGTTCGAATCTTGTCCTCTCCGCATAAAGTGAAAGAAACGGTCTCGACGATAGTTGAGGCCGTTTTGTTGTTATCACCCCGACAGCAGGCTCGCTTGTTGTCGGGGTGATAGCAATAAAACGAATGCACCGCCAAGGTGCCGTTTCTTTCACATTATGCAGCGCCCCCGCGGGAGCGCTCCAAGTTGCACGAGCGAACGCGAGTGAATCTTATTATCTCAAGCCAATCAGAATGGCAAGTCAAAGGACGTTATTTGCGCAGTAGGCAGTCAAGCACTTTGAAGGTGTTCTCAACTGTTTTGCGGAGAGTCTCCTCTTCGGGCACATGGATGTTCTTTTCGACCCATAAGCCGAAAGCTGTGACTTTATGGACGCCCTTAGGCGTTCTGTAGTCAGGTGTTTGTAATATCCATTCTTGTGTGATTCCTTGTTGCTCCAGCGTGGCACGTTGCTCATCATTGAGTCCGTTAAGCTCCAGTACAAGGCGACCTACTTTGTTTTTGCTCGGCTCAAGAGTCACTTCTTCTTCAGGTGTCGTCAGAGCGATTCCGTCAACGTCGGAAAGAAGCCTCAACCCATATTTGTCACGTCCTTGCTCATAAATCGCTGCTAGAGCCTTGTGATAATCCTTAATCCAGTCAATGGGTATGTTCTCCTTTTCATAATTAAGGGTACATGCTCCCACTCCGTGAACAAGGTCATCAATTAGGCTGTGTGGTGCAAGCCTTTTGTAGGTGTCCTCAAGGAATTTACGTTGTTCCTCGGGCTGTTTGTTCAACAGACCAGTATCAACTGGCACATTGCAACGGAAGACTAACTCACGAGTAATCTTCTCCTCTATTTTATAGCCTAAGAGGCACAGTCGTAATCCGTGGCGTGCCACAAATCGTTCTCTGGCCACCTTTGAACCAGAAACGGTTATAGAGAAAGTATAGTCCTGGGCTTTACTGGAAGTAAGGCGCTTGATACCGAGCAGATTCCATGAAAACACGACTTTTACGTCATCTGGCTGCATCTTGGGGCGCATACAGATATAATAGAAAGTGAAGTGGTGCCACACATCGCTATTGCCAAAATAGTTTATCGTCACGTCAAGGAACGTCTTCATAGGCTTTTCGGAGACGGCTTGAATGACATTGAGCAGCCGATTGCCAAGTTTTGTGTTGCCGCCATCAAGGTAAAGTTGATGTAGAGCCTTGTTGCGTTTAACTGCATCGGCAGGCAATTCTACATTTTTGTCAAACCACTCAACAGCATCACCAATCGGATTCATATTTATGTTAAAGAAGTTCTCGCCTTTCAGGTAACAGATATATTGCATAACGCCTGAGCTAAACTCGACATCCATGTTTTTAATCATAGGGTAAACATCCTCTTCAAGCCAGGGTAGAATGTGATTGCGATAGCTTGCTGCTGCATAGCGCGCACCATTGAGAGGGGCGTCGTCAACTGGATTGTCGCATATTCCAAGGTCAACCATTGCTTTGATGCTCTCATTATCGGCAGGGTCGGAACCATCGCGGGTGAGATATATCACCCACACCATGCTTGCCACGTTGTTTTTGGAATTGGTAAATATATCTTTATCGGTTATTATTGCATTGAGATATTTTCCAAGTTGGTTGCTTCCATCGCCAGCGCCGTTTACTTTGTTTTCGATAACGACAGCAAAATTATCACGCTCATAAATGAACCCGTCTATTCGACCACCTCCGCAACTTTTCTCGCGCTCGAATGTAAACTCGCCCGTTGACGGCACTTCAATGTGCAAGCGGTCCATCAGCGACTGGAAAAAGACAAAACATCCACGATCACGATATTGCAGAAGTTGCATTAGGATGTTTGAGTGTGAATTCTCAACGATGTGACCTTGTTGAAGGTCGAGAACATTGAAGCGAAATGGTGCAGAACCATTCTTCACCATCTGCTCAAAAGATTCAAAGTTTTGAAGTAAAGTTTTAAAGTCCATAATATAAATGTTTTGATTTGTTATCATATCATATTTCGCTACAGCATAGTACAAGCAAGCTTGATTCTGCATTCGGCTTACAATGATTTTCCAAAATGTTGCGGATTGTTGCCAATTTGACGGCAAATATACGACAAATATCTCAGTCGAAAGACTTTGTGCGATGTTTTTGTGATAAGGATATTTTTTCACGCGATATACTTGCGACCGTCCTGGATGTAGATGCCGCGGTAACCCGGGCCCACCGGGCGGCCTTGCAGGTCGTAGCGTTGACCGCTCTGGAGGTGTCGGTATTGATGTCGTCGATGGCGGAGGGAACCGGCTTCACGCTGATGGTCACGTCGCCAGCAGGCATGGTGAGACTCCAAGTTCCGTCCTCGTTGTCGACAAGCTCGCCCCTCCTTTGCGCACAAGGCACAACCCATGAATGAGTTGCGCCTTGAAGAAGAAGCAAGTATGGTTGTTAGTTGCCGAGGCGTGAGCGTTCTTCCTGCCCTGCGCCGGTTCCTTTGTATTTGCTTTGTGTGGCGTTGAACTTGTAGCGCGCAGTAACCTCTAACTGCCGCGAGTCGTTTTTAGTGATGCTTCGCATAGAACGTAGACCGTAGTCGATGTTCAAGTCCTCATAGGCTCCCAGCAAGTTGTGGCCCGCTATTTGGACCGAAAGGCGGTCGTTGAGGAATGTCTTGGTCACGCTCAAATATAA